>CBDUMS010000110.1:0-8940 GCA_965368405.1 uncultured Cyclobacteriaceae bacterium | reverse complement strand
ACAACCTTACTCATCTCAAGCCACGATCTAAATCACGTAACAGAAATCTGCGAACGAATTGTTGTCCTGGAAAAAGGAACAATTGTGAAAGATATAACGACCAGTGAGACAATCTTGGCCGAACTGGAATCGTATTTTGCATGATCGAGTCATCTCAAATAAACCTAAGCTTTATCTGGAATCACCAAGCGTTCGAAAAATATGATAATCAAGGATTAACGCTTTTTACGCTTTTTGCCTTTAATTGCTTTTTTCTTAAACGCTACATCAGGACGACGCTTCTTTTCATGAAAAGCCCCTTTAAAATCAGGGTTTTCGATTCTCTTCTGATGATCGATCTCTCGCTCTTGTAATTGATTTTCTTCGTGAGATGTTTTCGTAACTTCAACCCTTGTAGGTAATGGGATCTGCGGAATGCTCTGCTTAATAAGCTTTTCAATCTTTCTTAAATGATAAACCTCCGCTTTATTAACAAAAGTGATGGCTTCTCCTGTCATTCTCGCTCTTCCTGTTCTCCCAATGCGATGAACATAATCTTCATAGAGAACCGGTACATCAAAATTGATAACATGACTGACTTCAGTAACATCAATCCCTCTGGAAGAAACATCTGTTGTAACTAAAACTCTTAAATCTCCACTCCTAAATGAATCTATCGCTGCGATTCGGCTATTTTGCCCTTTGTTTGAATGTAAAACGTTTGCCTTAGCTAAACCTCGACGTTCAATAAACTTATAAATATCATTTGCTGATTGCCTCGTTTTTGTAAAAACAATAACCCTAGAAAAGGATTCATCTTGAAGAAAATGAGCAAGCAAATTAATCTTTGTCTTTATGTTGGGCACCTCGAGGAATACTTGCTCCACAGTAGTAGCAGCAGTAGCTTGTGGAGTTATTTCGATAACTTCCGGATATTCGAGAAACTCTTCCGAGAGCTTGTGTACTTTTTCTGCCATGGTCGCCGAAAAAAGAAGATTTTGGCGTTTAACCGGTATAACCTCTAATATTTTCCTGATTTGAGGCATAAAACCCATATCCATCATACGATCTGCTTCGTCAAGAACGAGAGTTTTTATCATTTTCGTAACTATGTTACCTTTCGAGTAAAGATCGATAAACCGACCAGGTGTGGCTAGAATAATATCGGTGCCGGCGGCTAACGCCTCGAGCTGGCTTTTAGGGCCAACTCCTCCGTAGAGGACCGTTATTCGAATATCGGTATAGGCTGCAAGACTCTTGGTAACTTCAGCAATCTGGAGGATGAGTTCCTTGGTAGGCGCCAATATTAGCGCCCTCGGAAACATGTCCTTAGCATACTTAACTTTCATTAATATGGGCAATACAAAGGCCGCCGTTTTTCCGGTACCGGTTTGAGCAATCCCCATAATATCCTGACCGTTTAGTATACGCGGAATTGCCTTCTGTTGGATCTCTGTGGGAGTTTCATATCCAGCATCGACAATAGCATTCAACAGCTGTCGATTAAGCTTTAATTCGTCGAAAGTGGGCGTAGACATTACACTGGATTTAATTGTAGGTACCTGCAAAGGTATACGGATTTATATAATTCATTTAATCTATTAATGGCTCGGACTAATATTTTAGACTGATATAGAGTTAAATTTGTTAAAAGGATAAAGTAAAAAATAATGATCATTAAATCGGCAACTATAATTAATGAAGGGAAGCGATTTGTCGCCGACCTTCGAATAAAAAATGGCAGAATTGAGCAAATAGCAAATCATATTACTGCTAAGAACGAAGAAGAGATTAATGCCGAGGGTAAGTTGTTGGTTCCAGGATTGATAGATGACCAAGTGCACTTCAGAGAGCCGGGGGCAACCTATAAAGCCGATATCGCAACGGAGTCGAGAGCAGCGGTAGCCGGAGGGATTACTTCTTTTATGGAGATGCCCAATACCAAGCCAAATACACTAACCCAGGAACTACTCGAAGATAAATATATTTTAGGAAGTCAGAAGTCGATAGCCAATTACTCATTCTATATGGGTGCCTCAAACGACAATCTAGAGGAGGTTTTAAAAACTGATCAGAATTCGGTCTGTGGTGTTAAAGTTTTTATGGGCTCATCAACGGGAAACATGCTTGTCGATAACCGATCGACACTTGAAGGGCTTTTTTCGAAAGTAGACCTCTTAATTGCCACTCACTGTGAAGACGAGCAAACGATCCGTAACAACGAAGCGGCTGCACGAGAAAAATATGGCGAAAATGTTCCGATTTCAATGCACCCTACGATTCGCAGTGCAGAGGCTTGCTATCTTTCTTCATCGCTGGCGGTTGAGCTAGCAAAAAAGCACAATACGCGACTTCATATTTTACACCTCTCTACGGCAATAGAAATGGAGCTGTTTAGCAATGATATTCCACTGCTTGAGAAAAGGATTACAGCTGAAGCTTGCGTTCATCATTTATGGTTTAGCGAAGAAGATTATGCTGATAAGGGCACTTTTATCAAATGGAATCCGGCGGTTAAATCTAGTAGTGACCGTGAAGCTGTTTTTGCTGCTTTACTCGATGATAGAATTGATGTGATTGCCACTGATCATGCACCTCATACGTTGGAAGAGAAGCAAAACACTTATTTTAATGCACCCTCCGGCGGACCACTGGTTCAGCATAATTTGGTCGCATTGCTAGAAATGGCGCATGAGGGTAAGATCAGCATTGAAAAGATAGTTGAAAAAGCATGCCATAATCCAGCATTAATATTTGATATAGAAGACCGCGGCTTTATCCGCGAAGGCTATTTCGCTGATCTGGTACTTATTGACCCTACGAATTCCTGGACTGTTGCGAAATCAAATATCCTTGCTAAATGTGGCTGGTCGCCCTTTGAGGGACAGAAATTTAGAAATAAAGTGGTTGGCACATGGGTAAATGGTAATTTGGTATACGACGGAAATCAAATAATTGAAGGCTCAACAGGGTCGCGACTCAAGTTCAATAGAAATTAATGATTTGCGACTATTAATGTACTTTGTAAATTAATTGCTAAAGCCTACATTTGCACTCCTATTTATCTCCAACGATAGATATACATGGTGGTTGTAGTTCAGTTGGTTAGAACGCCTGATTGTGGTTCAGGAGGTCGCCGGTTCGAGTCCGGTCTTCCACCCCAGATATTAAGCCCGGCATAAACTGTTGGGCTTTTTTGATGGTTGAACCTATAGCATCACTCGCCCCACGAGCCATTAGGATTTTCATTAGCAGCACTATTCGGCATTAACTAATATCTCTGGAATAGAGCCTGCTACTTCTAGCCCTGCATTTCTGCCTGCATCTTCAAATAGCACTTCCTTCGAGCTTAAATCAATGAGTTTAACATTAACAATTGAAGTCATGCTTTCACTGATGCGGCCATCCATAAAACCCTGTATAGGTGATGCAAGCTCAGTGCTATCGCTTCGCTCAACTTCAATTTCCAAACGGTAGCGACTATTCGCCAATATCAGACTTACCTTCTCCTGGTCTACTTGCGATCTAATCAAACGTGTTCGATTATAGGTGGTGAACTCATATAGCTTTTCATTGAGGTATAATCCTGCAATAAAGCCCACAAACGAACTACCTAACCAGGGGATCTTGGCTACCGATGCTTTAATCGACACTCCCTTATCTTGAAAGTGATTTGATTGCATCCAGATATATGCACTAGGAAAGGAGTGGCCCCAATCCTTCTCGATATAACCTCGCCCGCCTGTAAAGTCTATTATTTTATCGCCAATCATTAATTGGCCATCAATTCTATGGTCCATACTTAGGATACCATGATAACACTCCATAAAAGGAACAAAGGCAAAAGGACCCATTATCCCTGGCGAATACCATTGATTTGGCCATGGTACTTGATTTCTAAAATTTAACTGGCCCGATACCCCTGGTAAATCTAAGCTGATTGAAGCAAGCTCAAATTCATTTTCACCAATCCGTGTGAAGTACCTATCTGCTCTCGATTCAAAAGATTCACACGGGTACTGATGATACTCTGCGGTTTGCTCCTTTCCATTAAGTATCTGAACAAAGGCCTGCTTTTTGCCTTGAGTATCCATGGCAATACCTGGAATGAAGGCAAAAGCATGTTCTTCATCAGCAGAGATTATCTTATAATACCACCCTTCGAAATAACCTTTAGTCCTTCCCCAACCATGATATCGTTCTGGATTAAAAAGTGCTTGAATTCTTTTGGCGAGCATTGCCAAATATACGGTAGATAGATTGCCGCGCCACAATACGATCTTATAAAAAAAGCCGCCTCGTATGAGGCGGCTTTTCCAATCTAGTTTAAAATATCCTCCTAGTTAATAACTTCCGTTTTGAACCAGGTTTGCATTTGCTTGAATTTCGCGATCAGGAATCGGGAAAAGCAACAAATCGGCATCATAGGCAAATGTATCAACAAGGCCATCGCCACTAGTATCTACAGCACCAGCAGCAGGTTCTAATTGATAGAAAGCTCCTTGAGTTCGCTTGAAATCAGCCAATGCATGACCTTCATGTGCGAGCTCTAGCTTACGCTCCAACCAAATTTGCTCTATTTGAGTAACGGCAATATTTCCAATACCTGCACGACCTCTGAGCATATTGATATCAGCATCTACTGCAGCACTTGCACCATTTTGCGTAAACTCAATTTCAGCTCGATTCAAATAAAGCTCAGCCAAACGGATATAAGCTACATTTCCAAACTGGTTTCTCCATTTACCAACACGGGTATCTCCAGTAGAAACATCAGTATAATGAAATGCTAATCGCTCATCCGCAGGATCATAAAATCCAGCATGTCGTCCTAATACTTCTATATCACCACGACCACCTTCTGATTGCGGTCCATAATAAGTCTGCATAGCATTTACACCATCAACGGCTGTTACCTGTATCGAGAAGATATCCTCCAGGGTATTAGCATCGCCATTAAAAGCATCGGCATAGTTAAGTTCCATAAAATATACACCAGCAGAAGCGGCTATAGCAGCATCATTCGAAGTCTTAGCCTGAGCTAAATTGCCCATTTGCATGTGCACACGCGTAAGAACTGCATTTGCTGCAACACTATTGGCAAAAATACCATTGTCGGCAGGTAGAAGCGAAGCGGCAGTACTTAAATCAGAAAGTACTTGCTGATATACCTCTTCTACCGTATTTCTCGCCACCAAACTTTCTCCGCTAATCGCAGTAGTGGGTGTTAGAACCAAGGGGACCGCTAAATTAGAATTAGTATTCCCGGCACTATAAGGTTTCCCGAAGTACTTGGCCAATTCAAAATAGAGTAGCCCTCGTATAAAGAGCACCTCACCCCGCATTACATCTTCGCCATTTTCAACAACGCCGTCGTCCAAGGCTTTTTCGATGTTATTAACAATATTTATTGTTTCATAACTATCCATCCATGCACTGGTTACATCGTCGTTACTGGTAAGTATTTCCTTTCTCCAAATTTGTGATGGAGCATCGAAAGTACCCGTAAATGTTACTTCACCATCTGCGGCGAGTAATTCACTATTTCTTAGCATTTCACCGCCAAGAACATCGGCATCACCCAAAGCACTATACGTACCAATAAGTACCTGGCGTACGTTTGCTTCATTAGACAAAGCAAGTTCGGTAGGTAAAGACTGAGGTGGAAGTTTCGTTAAATCCTCCTCGCTACAAGCCGTAAACAATACTAATAAAGTAAAGAGTACAGGCGTTAATTTATATATATATGATTTATTCATCGTTTCGTCTATTTATATGTTAGAATCCTGCTCTTATACCAAATGTAAAAGTCTTAGCTTGAGGAGCCGAATAGAAATCATTACCAAGATTTATATTACCTGCTCTATAGTCTGTATTAACTTCAGGATCCCATCCTGCATATTCAGTAAACGTAAACAGATTAGAAGCATTAACATAAACTCTTAAGCTAGAAAACTTAATCGCATCCAATACTGATTTAGGGAAAGTATACCCTAGTGATACATTCTTCACACGTATATAAGAACCATCTGAAATATAACGGCTAGAGGCCTGTGCACCATTATTCGAATATAGGCGAGCCTGAGGAATATTGGTTACGTCACCAGGCTTTTGCCAACGCTGTAACTGCTCTCTGGTTTGATTATCTTCATAACGGGCATTAGCCGCCATAAAAGTATCACCCCCTAAGAAAACTTTGTTACCCGAGACTCCTTGTAGTAATACAGTTAAATCAATGCCTTTAAAACTAAAGGTATTATTCCAGCCATAAATATCTGTTGGAGTAGGGTTACCTATATTCTTTCGGTTCTCAGGTGCATTAGCAAGATTATAATCGTTTGTTGTTTCACCTGATGGCAAGAACCATAGAGCATCTCCGGTAGCTGGATCTGCACCGGCATATTCTATTCCCCAGTGAACACCGATAGGTTCACCAATCACTACTGAGTTTAACCAGCGAGATGATCCACTTGGAATAAGATCTTGACCCGGAGCTAATTCAAGAATTTTATTATTATTCTTAGCATAGTTCACACCAGTCGTCCAGGTGAAATCTCCTGCATCTAGTCGGTAATTCAGGGTTACTTCAAAACCTTTATTTTCAAGTCTTCCAATATTTTGGAATTGTGTTGCAAACCCTGAGGTTCCTGGAACAGGTACATTCAATAACAAATCTGTAGTTTGCTTATCGTAATAATCTAAGCTACCACTCAACCTGTCGCTGAATAAACCAAAGTCTAGACCAATGTCAGTCTGTGCTGTGTTTTCCCAGGTCAGGTCAGGATTAGGAATCTGCTCAGGAAGAAGGCCAGAACCCGTATTATAACTTGTTGCTGCATAGGTACCAAATGTTTCATAATTTGGAATTGAGGCATTACCAACAATACCCCAACTAGCACGTAGTTTTAAGAAACTAAGAGTTTCCCCTCCACCAACGAAAGCCTCTTCAGAGATAATCCAACCGGCAGCTACCGATGGGAAAAATCCATAACGATTATTTGCACCAAATCGTGATGAACCATCAAAACGACCCGTAAAGCCGAGTAAGTAACGATTTTTGAATTTATAGTTTACCCGAGCAAAATAACCAACGAAGTTATACTCATTCAAAGTAGAGCTGGATACGATTGGTTCGGCGGCGGAAGCAAGTGTTTTAAGCTCATCAACAGGGAAACCCTGTGCTTCAGCATTTGTTTGCTTTCTTTCATTTGTTTGGTATTCCATACCTAATACAGCACTTATATCGTGTGCATCATTGATGTTCTTATTATATGAAAAATAAGCTTTTGTGGTCTGATTTAAAATTTGAACATAACGAGAACTACCGTAACCTCCTACTGAGGCTCCACCTTGTGTTTTGGAGTTCTGGTAGCGTTGCTCATCTTGATTCAATAAATCATAACCGTATTCTGCTCTAAACTGCAAATCGTCTGTAATATCCCAGTATGCATAAACATTAGAGAAATTTCTCCATACGGTAGTTACAAAGGATGCGTTCTCACGTTCAACTGTCGCTGGATAGTATATTGCACCAGGATTAAGGTTATTATCGAGCAAACCGTTAGCATTGCTAACTGGAGTTAAAGGTGATTGCGCTACGAGCTGAATAGGAGTAGAAAATGCATTATCATCAGAAACACGATTATTAATCGTGTTCGAAATATTAACATTCACGCCAACCCCTATCTTATTACTAATTTTATGATCGAGGTTAAGACGACCTGAAATTCGATCGAATGTATTGCCGATTAGAATACCATCCTGACCAAGATATCCACCGCTGAGATAATAGGTTGTATTATCGTTACCACCTGAAGCGCTTAAATCGAATGAAGTAAAGGAACCATCCTGAAACGCTTCCTCTTGCCAATCAGTATTAGTACGTACTACATCACTAAGACTTGCATTACCAACGTAATCACCGTCCATGAAATCCATATAGTCAATCATGAATTCAACCCATGAACCAGGGTAGTCAGGATTTGTTTCAATAGAGTTCGGGTCGTAATTTGTAATATCAATTCCTGGGAAAAAGCCGTCAGCCTGGTCATTATTTAAGGCCGACTCCATATAGAGTTCAACGTATTCATCAGCGTTGATCCACTCTCTTTTTCTAGTTGGGCTACTAACTCCGTATTGCAGGTTTGCATCAAACTTTGTTTTACCGGTCTTACCCCGCTTAGTAGTTATTAGTACAACGCCATTTGCACCACGAGAACCATAAATAGCCGCTGCAGAAGCATCTTTCAATACTTCGATAGACTCGACATCATTAAAGTTCAAATCGGCTAAAGGATTTGTAGCTGCACCAGTTCTCGATTGCGAAGCCGAAGTAATAGGCACACCATCAATTACATAGAGTGGTTGGTTACTCGCCGAAATCGAAGATGCTCCACGAACACGGATATCGAGACCTTGGCCAAGTTTACCGTTTTGCGAAGTGATTAAGACTCCCGCTGTTCGCCCTTGAATGGCTTGCTCAACAGTAGTAACCGGCTGCATCTCAATATCTTCGGATTTTACCGATGCTATATTACCGGTTAAATCTTGCTTTATCGATGTACCATAGCCTGTTACAACAACCTCACTTAATTGTTGAACGTCGGTAGAGAGCGCAATATCTATTACTGATCTCGATCCAACGCTAACTTCAGAAGACTCGTAGCCAACAAAGGAGAACACCAATGTTACATCTCCTGTAGGAACTACTATTTTATAGTTCCCATCAATATCAGTTATAGCACCATTTGCAGTGCCCTTAACCAATACATTCACTCCGGGGATACCAGCGCCGTCATCGGCACCCGTCACCTTACCAGAGACCGTGCGATCCTGTGCTATTGCCGTACTCACGGCAAACAACAAGACCAACGAAAATTGTAGAATTTTTCTCATAGACTGTATGATTAGGTTAGAAAATATTATTTCAATGTATAAATTTAACAATGAAATAATATTTAT
>CBDUMS010000109.1:0-9152 GCA_965368405.1 uncultured Cyclobacteriaceae bacterium | reverse complement strand
GGCATCATATTTATTCTGATGGAATTCACAATAGATCAACTCAAGAGGCCTTCTTCCTTTCGTACTTGATACCTTCCCGTTTTTATGATCTTTTATCCTGTTCGTCAAGTTTGAACTAAATCCGACGTACAAGTCACCATCATGATGACTGAAGAGAACATAAGTGCAATAAGCTAAATGCATCATAACAAAAAAAGCAACCCAAGAGGTTGCTTAAATCTTTTCTCCCCGCAGGAGAACAAAGTTCCTGGCGGGACACGCACCACAGGAGAAGCAAGTTCCCTGTGGCACGATGTAGCGAACTTCGTTCTGCTACATCGAGCCCCCGGACGGATTCGAACCGCCGACATGCTGATTACAAATCAGCTGCTCTGGCCAACTGAGCTACGGAGGCCTATATTAAAAAATGCCAATTACCAGAATCCATCCTTCTCTATGGCCTAACAACCTCTCTTGGTAGATCCCCGTAATGGCGCGACAAAAGTATAAGAAAGTATAATCAATGCAAAGAGTTGCATATTTTTTCTATATTTTTTCTGAAAGAAACTCATAGACCCTTTCCTCCATATAACTATTTCGCATCGGTAATCGACTAAACCCAACATGCCCCCCATTTGCAGGAACTTCTAAATATAATCTGGGGTTCGATTGTGCCTCCTTGTACGGGTAGCAATTTTCCGACATAAACGGATCATCTTTAGCTATTAGGAGTAGTGTATCAATAGCAACCTTATCCAGAACACTTTTAGTTGCAGCCTTCTGGTAAAATTCCTCTGGTGAAGAGCAGTGATTAAGCTTTGCCGTAAACCGCTCATCATATTCCTTAAATGTAAAAATCTTGTCAGCATTTGTAGTGTCTATCAAATCAGGAAATTGACTCGACTTACGTATGGCCCTGTCTACCATTTTCTTTAAGAACCGTTTCCTGTAAAACTTGTTCTCTGCCTTTTCCAATGCCTGTGAGCTTGCTTGTACATCAATGGGTGCTGAGATTACAACTGCCGATCGCAATTCCTTTGGATGTAATTCTTGATATTTGGTTAAGTAATTCAAGGTTATGGCCCCCCCCATACTAAAGCCAACCAGTGATACCTTCTTGTACTTGCCGCTCATAAGCGCATGATCGATGACTTCACCGAGATCAGGCGCATCAATATGACTATAGAGCCGGGGCTTGAGGTTCATTTCCCCTGAACAGCTACGGCAATTCCATGCAGCTACGTCCCACCCTCTAAGGCTGAGGTAATTTGCTGTTGCCGTAATATAATGTCTTTCTGAGTGCCCTTCGAGACCGTGCGTTAAAATCGCAAGTTTATCATTTTTCCCTTTTTGCCAATCGATATCAATGAAATCTCCATCGGAAGTATTAATTCTTTCTCGCGTGTAATTGGCATTTATCTTTCTAAATACGCTAGGCAGGATAGTTGCCAGATGCTTATTTCGAAAAATAAGGGGAGCGGTATACTTTGATTCAACTATAGGCATAAAACAGCGCAAAAATAGTTAAACCGTTGCTTCTTATTTGCTAAACCTGATAAACGCTATCGATTGTACTGATAAAAGATTTCATCTCATCGAGGGTACCAATACTCACCCTGCACCAATTCTGATCATCGAACATCCAGGACCTAACGGCGACCCCTTCCTTATTCATAGCTTCTAGGAATGTTTTGGGCTTCATCTCAATCGGAAAGATCATGAAACTTGTGTGCGATGGGACTGGATTGAAACCCAGTTTGCGTAATTCGTTATAAGTATATTCTCTAGCCTCGGCATTTTTCTTTCGGCACATTGCCTTAAAGTCATCATCCTTAAAACTTGCCATGGCAGCTCTAAGAGATGGCCCACTTACGGTAATTAGCCTGGTGGAATACGCCGTAATCTTTTTCGCGGTTTCAGGTTGGGCAATTCCATAACCAATCCTCAAGCCAGCCATACCATGAATTTTGGAAAATGTTCTAGCTATAATCACATCCTCGCCCTTTCTTATTAAATCGATCATCGAGACCGCCGCAGGGTCATCCATAAAATCGGTGTATGCTTCATCGACAAAAACCGGAACCGATTTACTCATCTCACTACAAAAGCTTTTCAACTCGGCCGTAGGCAGTAAAGTGCCCGTTGGATTATTTGGGTTACAGATGTAAATCAACTTAGTATCATCATTAACTGCCTTTTTCATTGCAGCAAGGTCATGAACATTAGCTTCATCTAACGGTACTTGTTGCCAATCGCAACCGATTCCAACCGCCGTATCGAGCATGGTTCTAAATGTAGGGAAAGCGCTCATTAATGCGCCATTATTAGCTCCATAAGCTAATCCGGTCATGGTAAGAATTTCCGACGAACCGGATCCCAAGAAAATATGGTCTGCCGTTACCCCTTCCTCTTTTGCAATTATTTCTCGTACTTCCCTTGAATAAGCAAAAGGGTAAAGGTTACCGCCTTCGGCTGCAGATTTAAATGCCTCAATGGCTTTCGCTGATGGCCCATAGGGGTTTTCATTTGAATTAAGTTTGGCCTTTAAGCCATTTAGCTCAGAACTCAGTTCGAATTCACCCGTAAACTTATTATAACCCGAACTCCCAGCGAATGCAACAGATGGGGTAATGGCAGCTCCTGCGCCTAATATCAGACTTGATTTTAACCAGTTCCTACGCGTAAACTTCGATGTCTTCATTCTTAAAGCATTTTAATTTCAAGTTTCAAGATAATAATTATCAAGATATCTTCCTAATTCGTTGACCTAAGTTGCTATAGAAGTTCACCTCCACAAGAAGAACCAGCACCTGCTGTACAACCATAACAATGTAATCCTGTTTTGATAGCTCTTTGGCCAAGAATATTTTTATCGAAGTTAGCAATGTGTTGGATTTCGTTAGTCTCCATAGCTAGCATTTGATTGAAATCGCAGTCGAATAGTTTGCCATCCCACCCAACGGAAATCATATTCCTGCACATAACCGAATCTATAGCGGTCGGGTTAAAACTATTCACTAGTTCATCCATATAGCTTTCCAATTGATCTGAAGCTATTAGGTAATCAAGGTAACGACTTATGGGCATATTAGTTATCGCATAAAGATTGTTAAAAGCAATATCATATTTTTCGCGCAACTTAGTTTTAAAATCCTTTTCTAATGATGCTTGCGGAGGAGGTAATAGCGCACCTGTAGGATTATAAACCAGATTTAGCCAAAGACCTGCTTCCTTGCCATAACCAGCTTCGTTTAACATTTGTAAGGCTTTAATAGATTTATCAAAAACACCATCACCACGTTGTGCATCTGTTCTTCTGCTTGAATAATGAGGTAAAGACGAGATTAACTCAACCTTATTACTCTTGAAAAAAGCAGGCAAATCATGATATTTAGGGTTTGCTAAAATGATTGTAAGGTTGCTACGTACAATTACATTTACATGTAAATCTGTAAGCCTCTCCACAAACCAGCGAAAATCTGGATTCATCTCGGGTGCGCCACCCGTTAAGTCAACTGTTTTAATGCTACCATTTTCAACAGCGGCAAGACATTGCTCCATAGTAGACCGCGTCATGATCTCTTTCCGGTGCGGACCGGCATCAACATGGCAATGCTTACATGTCTGATTACACATCTTGCCTAAGTTGATTTGCAATTCATCTATTCCCGTTGGGGTAAGCAATCCCATTCCAGCAGTATTAACCTTTTCAATAAAAGGTACTACCGGCTTAAGTAAACTGGCCTTCAAAATATCTGCAGGTGTTCGTTCTAACTCATTCGCAACTTTCTGCATGTTACATTGTAATTTCTTTGGTCTTATTCATCATTTGAACGCCATGAACAAGTGTCGCCCCGCCTTTAATCGCGGATGCGATATGAACCGCCTCCATCATTTGCTCCTCATCGGCCCCATTCTCTAACGAGCCTTTAGTGTAGGCATCAATGCAGTAAGGACATTGTACTGCATGAGAAACCGCTAACGCAATAAGTGCTTTTTCACGTTTGCTTAGAGCCCCCTCTTCGAAAACGGCATTATACCAATTGAAAAACTTATCCCCTAAGTCTTTTTGAAAATCCCGAACTTTTCCAAAACTCTTCAGGTCTTCCTCTAGATAATATGATTTACTCATTCTTACTTTTTTCGTCAAATCTAGCCAATTTAATACCCGAAGACAGATGGCCAAATCATTTTTGGCCAGTTTTTTGATTGATTTCAGGATATAGTTGATGATATCATCAAACAAATTTTAATCAATCTTATATTTGTACTTAAATTTTAAGAATGCGCATATTTAGTTTACTAGTTGTTCTCAGTCTATCCTCACTGGCCCTTGCTCAAAGTAATAAGGAGCTAGATGCAAGGAATGGTTTCAAAGACATTAAATTATTAAGTAATGTAACCAAGAACAATGCGTTGGCCTTTTGGAAAGAGCAAAAGAATAAAGAAGAGCACAGTTTTTACCGTCCGGTGAAAGGATCTTATGAAATTATTGGCAATGTAAAGATTCATAGTTTAAGGGTGGCTACGTATAGAAACTTGATTTACGAGATCGTTGTAATCACAGAGAAAAATGAAGAATTGTTCCGTGGATTGGAAAAAGCTTTTGGAAAAATAAAATACTCGGTAGGTTCACAGGTTTCATATTGGGAAAGTGAGAATGTTAAGCTTACTTATGAGCCGGAAAATAAAACTAAGGTTAAGTTAACCTACTCAGCAAAAGGAATTAATCAGATTATCGCCACTGATAAGAAAAAGGCGATTGAAGACTTATCAAGCGAATTTTAATTTTTAGATATGAATAAAGTAGCGGTTATTGGTTCAGGAACCATGGGAAATGGTATAGCACATGTATTTGCTCAAACAGGTTACCAGGTAAGCATGATAGATATTTCAAGCACTGCTTTGGAAAAAGGTATGGCTACAATATCTAAAAACCTCGATCGTCAAATTAAGAAAGAACTGATTTCGGATCAAGACAAAGAGCAAACCCTATCGAATTTAACAACTTATACTACTGTTGCTGAGGGCGTAAAAGATGTTGATTTAGTTGTTGAAGCAGCGACAGAAAATGTTGAGCTTAAATTATCTATTTTCAAAGAACTAGATGAGCTATGTAAGGCCAATTGCATACTGGCTACCAACACCTCATCGATATCACTAACCAAGATCGCAGCAGTAACCAAAAGGCCAGCACTGGTTATCGGTATGCATTTTATGAATCCCGTTCCGGTAATGAAGTTGGTTGAAATAATTCGTGGCTATAATACCTCCGACGAAGTCACGGCCACTATCATGAATATTTCGAAGAAACTGGGTAAAATTCCAGTCGAGGTAAATGATTACCCTGGGTTTGTTGCCAACAGAATTCTTATGCCGATGATTAATGAGGCTATTTACTCACTTTATGAAGGGGTTGCCGGTGTTGAAGAGATCGATACTGTAATGAAATTAGGCATGGCCCACCCAATGGGGCCTCTTCAACTCGCCGATTTCATTGGGCTTGATGTATGCCTATCGATATTAAAAGTTTTATATGATGGATTTGGCAACCCAAAGTATGCCCCCTGCCCTTTATTGGTGAATATGGTAGAAGCAGGACACCTCGGTGTAAAATCCGGTACAGGCTTTTATTCTTGGAACCATGGCACTAAAGACCTTGTTGTTGCAGCAGGATTTAAGAAGTAAAAAGCATTGAAAAATACGATTACTCTTTTATTATTTTGGCTCTTTGCCCAGCAAGTCTTTGCTCAAAATACCGACTTCCCTATTCAGCAACAATTTGATCCTGAAGTAGTTGCTTTGGTAGAAAAAGCAAAAGCGCAAATGGCAGCAGACGACTATGAAGGGGCGAATGTTACTTTTAGAAAAGCCCTGGCTACTAAAAAAGTCTTGCCAACATCAATGTCTTATTGGTTTGCCAAGACTCTATTTGTGATCCATCAAAATCAAAATGCCAGAAACTTTATCGAAAAGTATATTCAACTGGCCGGCAGGGGTGGCGATTATTACGATGAAGCCATCTCATTACGAAACCTTATCGATAGTCAATTCGAGGCAATAAAGAACTGCTCTTATTGCAATTTGAGCGGATATCGCTATATCCAGTGTGATAATTGCGATGGAACTGGGCATACCGACGATGTTTGTTACAACTGTAGAGGGAATAGCCCCATTATGTGTAAAAAATGTATCGGTAGAGGTGTAATAATTACAACCAATGCGTTTGGGGAACTCATTTATTCAAGTTGCGATCAGTGCAGTTCCAAAGGTTATGTTACTTGTCCGGTCTGTGATGGCAAAGAGATACTTTCGGGTAGATGTAATGTTTGTTTAGGCACAGGCAAAAAAGTGAGTAAAATAATCTGTAATCATCAAGAAACACAATGACCGCTAGAGAAGTTACTGTTGCCGTGCTAACCATAGGTGACGAGATTTTATATGGACAAACTTTGGATACCAATTCGCAATGGATAGGATCTACGCTGGATTCCAATGGTTTTAAGCTTGTTTATCGGGCAACGGTGGGCGATAACGAGAAGGATATCCTGGACGGCTTAAGTATTTGTTCAGATAAAGCAGATGTTATCTTGATCACTGGGGGGCTCGGTCCTACGAATGACGATTTAACTAAGCCCTGTCTTGCCAAATATTTCAACGTAGAACTCAAATCCAACCCAGGAGCGCTCGAGGAATTAACAGTCCTCTTCAAGCAAATCAACCGAGAGCTATCTGAATCCAATATAAAACAAACCATATTGCCGTCAAATGCTGATTACATCAGCAATAAAATGGGAACTGCTCCAGGTATTTGGATAGAAGATCAAAATAAGATCTATATTTCTATGCCTGGTGTACCCTATGAAATGAAGACAATGATAAGCGACATTGTCCTACCCAAGCTACAGGAGAAATTCAAACTGCCACATGTAGAGCATAAAATGATCCGGACAATAGGCATTGGTGAATCGTGGTTATCGGAGAAGATTGCCGATTGGGAACATTCTTTACCTTCTACTATTAAGCTAGCCTATCTTCCTAGTTTAGGCCAGGTAAAAATTCGCTTAACTTCTCAAGGCGATAACCTTGGCGAGATTGAGAATGGGTTTAAGAAGGCTATTGATGATTTAGAATCGATCGCCGGACAATACATTTACGGGTCTGGTAAAGAGGAAATTGAAGAAGTTGTTGGCCAAATTCTAAACCAAAATAATTTAACATTAGCGACCGCTGAAAGCTGTACGGGAGGATATTTGGCGCATTTAATAACACGTGTTCCCGGAAGTAGCAGCTACTTCAAGGGAAGTACTGTAGCCTACGCAAATGAAATCAAAGCGAATCATCTGGGTGTTCCCGAATCGTTATTGACAGAATTCGGAGCAGTTAGCGAAGAAACTGTAAAAGCCATGGCTGCAGGTGTTCAAAAGCAAATGGGCGTAAATATAGGTTTAGCGACTTCAGGCATTGCGGGTCCAGACGGAGGCACTGACGATAAACCCGTAGGAACTATATGGATTGCTGTAGC
Organism: uncultured Cyclobacteriaceae bacterium; assembly: GCA_965368405.1. Classification (GTDB taxonomy): domain Bacteria; phylum Bacteroidota; class Bacteroidia; order Cytophagales; family Cyclobacteriaceae; genus S012-113. The sequence continues at coordinate 1,648 of CBDUMS010000109.1, read as the reverse complement.
CTACGGCGATAATATTGAAGCTAAAAAACTTAGTTTATTCAAAGATAGAGCATTAAATATTAAGCTTACTGCGATTTCTACCCTGGCAATGCTGTGGAGAATTTTAAAGAAATAACGGTAAATAATTGCCCAAAATCGTAATTTTGCGGCGTGAACTTAGAATGAATTACTGTTGTTCTAGGAAAAGGTATCTAATTAACTAATAAAGAAATACACTATGGCCAATGTGGAGTTGATAATGCCAAAGATGGGAGAAAGCATTATGGAAGCTACTATTCTATCATGGTTAAAGAAAGAAGGTGAGAGTATAGATGCGGATGAGTCGGTGCTTGAAGTTGCTACGGATAAAGTAGACACAGAGGTGCCCACAACCCATGCCGGAGTATTAACTCAAATCTTAGCTAAAGAGGGTGATGTTGTTCCTGTTGGTCAGGCCATTGCTGTAATTTCTACGGATGGCGATGACAAAGCAAGCAGTAATGGAGCCAAAGCTGCGGAAAGTGCGAAACCAAAAGAAGTTGCGGAAGTAGCTGTAGAAACGGCCCAACCTGCCGTAACATCAAGCACGGCAAGTTCTACACCACTGGAAAAACCAATAAGCGGTAGATTTTATTCACCGCTTGTATTGAATATTGCTCGACAAGAAAATATCTCCATGACCGAGCTCGAGCGTATACCAGGTACAGGAAAAGATAATAGAGTTACAAAAAAGGATATTCTTGCCTACGTCAGTTCAGACCAACCTAAAGCTACTACAGAAGCACCTGTTGAACCACAAGAAAAAGTGGCAGTAGAGCGCCCTACTGCAGCGGCAGGCACGGTGTCTACCCCAAAGGTTAATGTTTCTGTTAATGCCGGTGATGAAATTATTGAAATGGACAGAATGCGTAAAATGATTGCTGAACGCATGGTCGCATCGAAGCAAACATCACCTCATGTTACGTCCTTTGTAGAAGCGGATGTTACAAATATTGTGAACTGGAGGAACAAGGTTAAGAATGAGTTTCAAGCTAGAGAAAATGAAAAGCTCACCTTCACTCCTATTTTCTTAGAAGCTGTTGTTCAAGCGATCAAGGATTACCCGATGATTAATATTTCGGTAGATGGCGACAAAATCATAAAACGCAAAAACATCAATATTGGAATGGCCGTTGCTTTACCAACGGGCAACCTCATTGTTCCCGTCATACATAACACCGATCAGTATAACTTGGTAGGTCTTGTGAAGAAGGTGAACGATTTAGCTGGAAGAGCCAGAGACAACAAATTATTACTAGATGAGCTTTCCGGCGGAACTTTTACAATCTCTAACGTCGGCTCGTTTGGAAATGTAATGGGAACGCCTATTATCATGCAACCCCAGGTAGGAATCATGGCGCTTGGTGCTATTGTTAAGAAACCGGCCGTTATTGAAACTCCAGAGGGTGACTTAATAGGAATTAGACATAAAATGTTCTTGTCGCATTCCTACGACCACAGAGTTGTAGATGGAGCCTTAGGTGGCATGCTTGTTCGTCGAGTTGCTGACTACCTGGAGCAATTCGATGCAAATCGAGCAATTTAAGATTTCATTTCCATCAAATAATTTGGGCAATCTAAAATAATGCTATTTTAGGCGGATGGAAGAATACTATAAACTTCTTATCCT
>CBDUMS010000108.1:0-9537 GCA_965368405.1 uncultured Cyclobacteriaceae bacterium | reverse complement strand
AAATTTTGTTGCTTGCCGTAGCGAATACTTTCATCTTTTCATGGTACGACTATGACATCGATAAAACAGAAGGACATACGTCAATTGCCACCGTGCTCGGCAGGCGAAAAGTAGGTTTTCTCATATATGGGGCTTTTTCAATATTGGGAGCTATTGTTATTATCAACCTCTTATTGTTTGGGAATTGGAGCAACCAGTTTGTCATATTATCGATGGCTGGACTACTCTTTTTTAGCTATGTTGCTGACGAGAGTTTTAGAAAAAATGAGCTGTATCGCATTATGGGCGACGGTATTTTCCTCATCCCTATCATGGGTGTTCTACTATGAATCCAAACTACGATAAAGTAGCGCTGATATACGAAGGTTTGGCGAGGATAGTCTTTGGCTTATCGTTAGAAAAAGCTAAAAAGCAGCACTTAAATAATATTAAGGATGGCGACAAAGTCCTCATAATTGGAGGGGGCACAGGCTCTATCCTAAAATACTTAGGAGATTATAAAGTGCAGGTGGATTTTGTTGATAGCTCTTTCAAAATGATGGAAAAAGCGAAGAGAAGAGCTCGAAATAAAATGAGTATCCATTTTCATTGTCTCGACATATTTCAGTTCGCCGGAAGAAATTACGATGTGATAATATGCAATTTCTTTCTGGATCAGTTCAGTGTGAACAGAGCCGACGCAGTCGTAGGACTCATCCATCAGAAGTTAAAATCTTCTGGGCTGGTTCTCGTTAGTGATTTTTTGAATAGTCAGCGGTTACGACATCGGTTTTTAATAAAAACGATGTATCTATTTTTCAGAATAACCACCAATCTAAAAAAAGTTATATTAACAGACTTCAAAATCCTATTTCTAAGACATGGATTTATATCGCTATCCAATACCTTTGTAGCTGGTAATATTAGATCAGATTTATATAAAAAAGGTTAAATACTGGAAGAGAGGAAGATAACACACTCGATTTTTTGACATAATGGTAGTTTGCCACTAATTGATTTAACCATTCTATGAATCTATTGTAGATTGCTTCCATCTTCCTTTTATCCTATAAAATAATTGCATATACTTTAATTATGATCCGTCCGGGAGTTGATTTTTCTTTTAGTGATGCTCTATTAAATAGTATTAGCGACCCAATATTTCTTTTGGATAGCGATCGCAATATTGTGGTATGGAATAAGGCAATGGAAAGCGCCACAGGCTTATTAGCGCAAGAGGTTATTCATGACCATTTCTTCGATCGATTTCTAGTCAGGGATCCGGAATGTTTGGATCATATTGAGGAGACGTCAACGATAGGACAACAGGTAAGTGTAAATAAACGCGATTTTCGATTAACATTGGAAAGAATTTCGTGTTCTGATATGAGTTGTCTCAAAGGGACTCTGCATATTTTAAATCATGGTGTTCTCAAATCATTGCCCTCTGATTATTTGGTTGAAATCATTAATGCTTCACCAATTAGTTCGATAGTTTTTAACCTCGATGGGAGTATCTTGTACTCGAATAATGCTTATAAGAAATTATGGCAGCTCAGTGAAGAAGATCTCAATTTTGTTAATAATAAGTATAACATTTTTCTAGACAAGCAATTAGTGGACTATGGGCTCATGCCATACATTGAGAGTGCATTTGCTGGTAAGAAACAGGACTCACACGTTTTTAACTATACGTTTAATTCTACCAGCTTAGGAAGAAATGGCAATGATCTTTCATATCGACTTATGGCTCATTTGTATCCTATACTCGACCATGTGGGTCATCCTGTTTTCGTCGTTCTAAGTTTTATCGATGTAACGGAGAATCATGAGTTAGAAGAAGCATATCGGGTAAGTCGTGAACGGCTTACTTTAGCCTTAGAGGGTGCTAATCTAGGAACATGGGATTGGGATTTACGGACAAACAAAAAAGTATATAATGATCGCTGGGCAAACATGCTCGGTTATCAATTGGAAGAGGTATACGACATTGGTTGGGAGGAGCTTCTTCATCCTGAGGATAAGGAGAATGCCAGGATCCTAATGGCAAAGTTTAGAGGCGGTGAGCTCGATGAATATGAATCAGAATATCGACTAAGAACTAAATATGGATCATTTCGCTGGATTTTAGATCGCGGCAAGATAGTTGAGCGGGCAGCAGACGGGGTGGCGCTGCGCGGTGCGGGCACCCATATTGATATAACGGATCGAAAAGTTGGCGAACAGAAAGTTGCCGAGAGTGAATTGAAATACAGAAGACTTGTAGAAAATGCTCCTATAGGCATAGCCATTATTTTAGACGAAAAACTCGTTTATATTAATGAGCGTTTGGCAGCCATGGGCGAAGTACAAGAAATAGAGGCGGTTATTGGCACACCTGTCAGGAACTTTATGGTAGATGATGAAGGCTATCAGACTTTTAAAGACCGCGCTTCTTTGGTTTTGGAGCACGGAGAAAATGCGCCGTTATATACTACTCAGTTCAAAACAATTAATGGGAATCTTGTAGATGTAGAAGTGGTTTCCATTCCCACGGTTTTCAATGGTCAGAGGGCTATTCAGGTATTATTTCATGATATTACCGAGCGCAAGCAAGTACTTAAGGAGCTATCAAGAAGTCAGCAGCTACTCAATCAATTATTTGAAAACTCGCCTATGGGTATTGTTTTACTTGATGAGCAATTTAGAGTAAGAAATGTGAATAAGGGCTTCGAGAAGTTGTTTGGGTTTACCAACGACCGGGTTCATAAGCAGTCACTTTCCCAATATATTGTTCCTCCAGAAGTAGCCCATGAGGCATCGAAATTAAATAAGTCGGCGATACAAGGCGAGATAGATTATGTAGAATCTTATCGAATTGATAAGGATGGAAATAAAAAACATCTCTTGATATATGCATTGCCTGTAATTGAAGCAAATCAACATATAGGGGTTTACGGCATATACATTGATATTGGGCAGAGGATTGAGGCTGAGAATGAATTACGTACCAGAAATTTGGAGCTCGATAATTTTGTTTACAAGGTATCGCATGATCTGCGCGCACCACTTGCATCAATTTTGGGTCTGATAAACCTAACAAAACTGGAAGGTAATAGCTTGGATAAAGAGTATTATATAAGCTTAATGGAGGGGCAGGTGAATAAACTGGATCATTTTATTCGCGATATATTGAGTCATTCAAAAAACCTCAAGATGTCACTCTCAGCCGATGTCATAGATTTCAATGACATTGTTAATAAGTGCTTTGAAGATTTAGGTTACCTGGAAGCGGCATCACATATAGAACGAGAAATCGATATTGATTCCGGCGAATTTATTACAGACAAATGGCGAGTGAATGAAATTTTTCGTAACCTGATCAGCAATGCAATTAAGTATTATAACCCAGAGGTTGGAGAGAACAAGGTAGAAATATCGATTAAAGTTCAGGCAGATCATTGTGATATTCTGGTTGCTGATAATGGCATTGGTATTCCAGAAGAAAAACTTCCACATGTATTAGATATGTTTTATCGAGGAACCGAAACTTCTGATGGCTCTGGCATTGGCCTCTATATTGTTCAAAAGGCCGTAGAGAAGCTGAACGGCGAGTTAAAAATTGAAAGTAAGCCTATGGCAGGCACAAAGTTCCGAATTTCACTGCCAAGTATGAAAATTTAGGAACTATTGACCGCCGATCCCGGTTCACATTATTATCTTAGTCGTTTTCTTTGACCTTTAGGTCAGAGAAAGATTTATCAGATATTTCAACGAGTAAAATACCGTGCCCCAAAGCGCTAAAACTAAATTTTTCATTCGTAATCTCACCCGGGGAGTACTCTGGCTGGCTATTTTAGTTGCAGCCTACGTCTTAATGAACCATTATGTTGATTTCGAGTCGTCTGAATTATTGATGAGCTTAGGCAATAATCCGGGTTTGGTGTATTCTATCTATTTTATTTCGGAAATAGTTATCGGGATAATTCCACCAGAGCTCTTTATGATGTGGTCGTTAGAGCTGGCACAGAACCGTAATTACATTGTCGACCTGGCTTTGCTGGCGATCATTTCATACTTTGCCGGAATTGTAACATACTTATTTGGACTATACTTTCATACAACCGTAATTTACCGATATATCCGAAGACGTTATCTTGGTAAATTTGAGTCCTACTTCCATCAATTTGGTGGGTTTCTATTGGTTGTAGCCGCGCTCACACCACTCCCGTTTTCTGGGATATGTATGCTGACCGGGGCTGTGAATTACTCGAGAAAAGGATTTTTTCTCCTTACCCTTACCCGTTTTATAAGGTTCGCGGTCTATGGCTATATAATGTATCGGGCGAGCCTCATCTAAGCTGGCGAGTATATTTCAGTTAGCGTTTTTTTCAATGCCAGAATATCTTGCTCGGTATTCATACGAGAAAGCGAGAACCGTATAACTGCTCGATTGGGGTCATGGTTTAGGGCTTCCATAACATGAGAAGGCTTTTGCGCTCCACTCGCACATGCGCTTCCGGCCGATGCGGCAATTCCAGCCATATCGAGATTAAAGAGAAGCATGTCATTATCAGGGTGAGGCGGAAAGCTGGCACTAATTACAGAATTTAGGCTGCTTCCAGCACTTGATGATGTTCCATTAAATGATATGCCAGGCACCACCTCCGAAAGTACCTCGATAAGCATCTTTTTTAACTTGAGGATATGTGCGGTAGCTTCGTCTAGACCCTTTAAACAGTGTTCTAGCGCTGTGGCCATACCTACGATCCCAGCAACGTTTTCCGTACCAACGCGCAGCGCTTTTTCCTGCTCACCGCCAAGATACAGACTGCTGAGTTTTGTGCCTTTTTTAACATATAAGAACCCTACACCTTTTGGTCCATGAAATTTATGTGCACTAGCCGACAATCCGGTTAGGCCCAAAGCATGAATATTAATCTTGTAATGCCCAATAGTCTGCACAGCATCAGTGAATAGATTCGCTCCATATGATTGACAAAGTGCTGCTATTTGATCTAAATCGTTTAAATTACCAATTTCATTATTTCCGTGCATGAGCACTACTATCGATTCTGGATAACTCTGAAGAAGACTAATTAGGTCGTCTTCTACTATACTGCCCTGAGAATCTATCTTTAGCCAGGAGATCTCAATTTTCTTATTTTGTGCCAGACTCTTGAGTGTATTTAAAACGGCAGGGTGTTCGATTGGAGAACTGATGATATGAGGCATGTCATCAACGATGCCATTCAAAAAAATATTATCGGCTTCGGTGCCACCTGAGGTAAAAATGATTTCGGCGCTGCTTGCACCAATTAACTTGGCTATTGTCTTGCGAGCCGATTCGATGGCTACTTTAGATTTTCTGCCTAATGAGTGCGTAGAAGAGGGGTTGCCATACAATTCCAATTGACATGCATGCATCTTTTCTATAACTTCGGGAAAAGGAATAGTAGTTGCTGCGTTGTCGAGATAAATCATTTTAGCTTGGGCTGGCGATTGACTCTATCTCACAAATTAAGACATCTGCTAGGGTATTAGCCTCTTCAGCCGAAGAGGCTTCAGAGTAAATTCTGATTATAGGTTCGGTATTCGATTTACGCAAATGAACCCAACTACTCTCAAAGTCAATTTTTACCCCATCGATGGTATTAATCTCCTCACCAGAATAGTTCTCCGCAATCTTCTTCAAGATGTCATCCACGTTTATGCCATCAACCAGTTGGATTTTTTTCTTTGCCATAAAGTATTGCGGGTAGCTATTTCTTAAGCGGGTCATAGTTTTATCTTGCTTAACATAATGGCTTAAAAACAAGGCAATCCCAACAAGGGCGTCTCTACCATAATGAAGTTCCGGTAAGATAACACCTCCATTACCTTCGCCACCAATTATGGCATTCTGTTCTTTCATGGTAGTTACAACGTTTACCTCGCCAACGGCAGAAGCAAAATATTGGCCCCCATGTTTCAATGTTACGTCGCGTAATGCACGGGTCGATGATAAATTAGAGACCGTGTTTCCAGGTTTATGGCTGAGGATATAATCGGCGATGGATACAAGTGTATACTCTTCTCCGAACATGCTCCCATCCTCGCATACAAAGGCCAATCGGTCTACATCCGGATCAACCACAATACCTAAATCATAAGAGCCCTCTTTGATTGTATTACTTATGTCGGTAAGATTTTCTGCCAAAGGTTCTGGGTTATGCGGGAACTGTCCATTTGGCTCACAGAACATTTTTTTAATCTTTTTAACACCTAGCGCATCTAGTAATTTTGGTAAGGCAATTCCACCTGAAGAATTTACGGCATCCACAACTACACTTAAATCAGCAGCCCCAATTGCCTTCACATCAACGAGATCAAGTGCAAGTATTTCCTCTATATGTTTATCCAGGTAAAACTCAGCATGCTTTATGGACCCAAGATCCTGCACTTGGGCCGAAGCAAAGGTCGATTCGGCAAGGTCAAGAATTTCTTGTCCATTAGCTGCAGATACAAATTCTCCTTTGTCATTCAAAAGCTTCAGCGCATTCCATTCTACTGGATTATGACTAGCAGTGATAATGATGCCGCCTGCAGCATTTTCTGATGCAACGGCCAATTCTACTGTAGGAGTTGTAGATAAATCGAGATCGATAACATCTTCTCCCATACTAACAATGGTGCCTTTTACGAGGTTCGCCACCATCTCTCCAGAGGGTCTTGCATCTCGGCCAATTACAATATTACGTTTTCCGGAGGCATTTGTGGCCCATTTAGTAAATGCCGCTGTGAATTTAACAACGTCAATGGGTGATAACGACTCGCCTGGATTGCCACCAATGGTGCCGCGAATTCCGGATATGGATTTAATAAGTGTCACAAGTAAATTTTTTAGGTAAAGGTAAGGTTATTTGAATTTGGCAAGTACCTTATCAACTTCAGAAACTTTATTTTCACATTCGCCCTGGCCACCGCAGGCGCCGCTGCAGGTAATACCTTCTTTTACTAAAAGTGGATTTTGAGATGCACAGGTACCTTTGAATTCACCTTCCTTCTTTAATAATAATCGTACTGACATGAGCACGAAAAAAATAGCTATGAATCCGATGGTGAAAAGGGTGGTCATAATTCAATACCTTTGTTAGAATGAGAACACAAAGTTAAACGTCAGAGTTCCTAATACAAACGATGAGTACATATTATTTAAGTCCTTCAACCGATCCGGAGCGATCTAAAAAACTCGAAGCTTTTGATCGCCTCCTAACCATTATGGACGAATTAAGGGCTCAGTGCCCATGGGATAAGAAGCAAACGCTAGACTCCCTTCGGTATCTTACGCTTGAAGAAGTTTACGAATTGTCGGATTCAATAATTAACAAAGATTACGAGGAACTTGAAAAAGAACTGGGCGATATCATGTTACATATTGTGTTTTATGCCAAAATCGGGTCAGAAAAGAACCTATTTGATATAGCCAGTGTGCTGACCGCAATTTCTGAGAAGCTTATTCATCGTCATCCGCATATATATGGAGATGTAGAAGTAAAAGATGAAAACGAGGTAAAAGACAATTGGGAGAAGATTAAACTCAAAGAAAAGGGCAATAAGTCTGTGCTTGGCGGTGTGCCCAGTTCATTACCGGCATTAGTTAAAGCAATGCGCATTCAAGAGAAGGCTAGCGGGGTTGGGTTTGACTGGGATAATAAGGAACGAGTTTGGCATAAGGTAGAGGAGGAAATTCAGGAGTTTGTTACTGAACTTAATGGAAAAGAAGACTTAGCTATAAGAAAAGAGCGATTAGAAGATGAATTTGGTGATGTCTTGTTTTCATTAATTAACTACGCTCGGTTTATCGAGATTAACCCTGAAGATGCTCTTGAACGAACCAATAAGAAGTTTATAGATCGTTTTAAATTTATTGAGCAGCAAGCAAAAGATGCGAATACGCCGCTGGCCGATATGACTCTAGCAGAGATGGAACAGCTTTGGCAGCAAGCAAAAGCCCAATAAAAAAGGCGATCACCCGACCGCCTTCCTTAGTGCATCAAAGTAAAATGTTATTAGGTTGTTGCGGCAACTTTCTCTTCGACTCCTTTAAGTTTAGCAACCTTAAAGGCTTCCTGAGCAGTATAGTCACAATAACTACATTCAAAATATTTTATTAACTCACCTTCTTCATCATAGGTAGGCTTTGTTATGATTTGTTCTTTAATTACGCGTAGAGTTTGATAGCTACATTCGGGACATTGCGATGCATGAAGATGGCCTGAATACTTTTCAATTTTTGTAAATCCGGTCTCTTCATCTACCCAAACATCATAATCAATACTAAATACCTCTTCCTCAGCCTGCATACCTTCATCAAGGTACACATCCTCTTCCTCTTCACTAAGAAGTTTCATTGCTTTGCCAGATTTTGGAGATATCCGTGGCTTGTATCGTAGTTGTCTAAGCCTCTTTTCAACATAAAAAGGATAGTAGAACTTATACATATTGTTAGCCACTACACCCAAAATAAAGGCGATACTAACTGTTGTGAACCAGCGAATAATAAACCAGAACAGTCCAACTTCGCCTAAGAACGAGTTCGCTAAAAAACTAGCACCAATCAACAGTAATACTGTGGCGGACCATAATGTTTTAATTTCTCTTTCATTAATAAAGTCGTAGCGTGTCTTAAAGTCTTTGGTAGACACAAGCTTTATATAATAAAAAAGAGTACGTAGCACTGCAATACCAATAAATACTCCGGCGGCTATTTTAGCCCAATAGTTCCAGGTATCTATAAATTGTAAAGGAGCCTCTTCCATTTTATTTAGGTTAGGGTTTACTGTATAGATTAAATCTTATGAGTACTTCAAAAATCAAAAAAAAATGTGAAAAATGAAATACTAGTGTAAGTAACAATTTTTTTTCCTTAAAATCAATTAATCTGCCTTAATTTCGATCATTATTTATCGAATTCAAGAAGTCGTTAATTGTGGATAATAACGATTCTGGAGCTTCGTACATGCTCATGTGAGCAACTTCAGGAAGTATTACACCATTCATCTTACGGCGCAATTTAGCGATTTGTATCTTATAATCCTCAGCAGAAAACTGCGGATCTTCACTACCGGCAATAAAAAGAACATGATCGAATTCATGCATTAAATCGAGTCTAGCTGGTCGGTTTTTCATAGCCTCCATATAGGAGGTCAGAACCATATTATTTAGGTTTTTACCCATACCCATTACTAAACGGAGCTTTGATGCCAGTTTTTGTACATTTTGAGGGGCGAATAGGTTGGGAACAAACGAATTAAGAAAGAATTGAGCACCATGTTTATTAATAAAGGCACTTGTTTTAATCCTGCTCTCCTTTTTTAACCTATTATCGGCTAGGCTTGTAGAATTTATTAGACCAAAACCTACAACGTTCTTCTTATAATTATTTGCTAGTGCGAGGGTAATATACCCTCCAAGTGAATGCCCCATTACTACAAAAGAGGCGATATTTAACTCCTCGGTTAAGTATTTATAGACAGAGGTTGCAACAAGATCGAGTGTAAGAGGTGCTGGAATAGCCGGACTTTTACCGAATCCCGG
>CBDUMS010000107.1:0-9688 GCA_965368405.1 uncultured Cyclobacteriaceae bacterium | reverse complement strand
ACGGGAGTTGAACCCGTGACCTCAGGGTTATGAATCCTGCGCTCTAACCAACTGAGCTACCTCGCCATAACTGAAACGCAAATTTTCGTTTCTACAAAATCTGCTGTAACTTACACATTACCTAAACCACTTCTAGCATGGCTTAAAAACGGAGTGCAAATATAGTATCATTATAAATGATTACACAATGCCACAATATGATTAATTTTAAGCTATAATAAATTATGAATCCTTTAGTCAAAAAGAAGTTAAGCATTCTCATTCATCTGGCTAATATAGACGGAGAGTTTGCGAAGGTTGAGAAATCCTTTATTTATGATATTGCTGAACGCAATGGGGTATCGAAAGATGAAATAAATGCTTTAATTGATCAACCCGACGCTATTGGTAGTCTTGGCGCTCTATCCTATAATAAAGCAGTAGAATATATGTGCGATAGCCTGTCCCTGATGATCATTGACGAAAAAGTTCTGCCATCAGAAATAATCCTTTGTGAAGATATTGCGTTACGTTTAGGATTTCATAAAAAGGATATCGATACCATAATTGACGCCCTTAAAAACAATCACTGGCAATCTGCGAAACAAATTGAGCAAGCAATAAGGGCTCTACCTCATTCGGCAAAAATCAGCTAATATCTTCCTGTCTTTTTCGGCTTCTTCTTCGGCCGATCAATTATCTCTGGTTCAGGTCTGAAGATTGTTTCCTCTCTGTTTTCAATAACTAAAGTTAGCTCCCCATATGGAAGTCCAAAAACAACAATGTCCTGTCCATAACCCTGCATCAAAACCTGCCCTAGATAATTCTTTATTACATAATCCGTAGGTCGACTTAGATTTATTAACTCATATATATTATCCTCCGGAAAATAGGTTATTGGCTCCAGGCTGGAATAAAACTCAAATTCATCTGAAGATAAAACCCGGTCTCCATTATAGTAGTGAAGCTTAAACCGGTTTTCTCCGGCGTAATGATCTACGCCAACACTATACTGGTTATTATCTAAGTTACCCTTTGCTTTAATAGTATCTACAGGAAACCATCCATCCAGCTTGAGTTTCTCTACGATATAATATCCAAAACCAGGGATTTCACCTGTCGTTATCCACGATATCGCGGCGTCGTCGGCCATAATCTGAATAAAGCTAAACTGGTTCCCTCCTACTAATACCTCAGAGTTAAGCACGCGGGGTTTACAAATACTGTGATGTTTTATAAAGACTTTTATGGAATCTTCTAGTGCGTAGTCGCTTAAATCGATACGCACTGCCGAAGTTGAAGGTTGATCTATTACATGAACATCGTTCACGGCAATATATTCGATGCAAAAACTACCTTCAACATTTGTATACGGATTTTGAACAAATAGGTCTTTGCCACGGTAAACACCTGAAATCATAATTTCCTGAGCAAAAACTGAAACGTTGCTGATAAGGATTAGCCCGAAGATGATTAGTTTTCTCACTAATCAAATGTACAAATTCAATTATTCAAATCGTAGCGATTCGATCGGATCGAGCCTGCTGGCCTTCCATGCTGGATAATATCCAGATCCCAAGCCTACGACTACGCCTAAGCCAAAAGCAAGGAAAATCCACAGCCATGGAATGATAAAGGTAATATCATCACCAATGGCACTGGTCACAATATTTCCTATGGCTATCCCTAAAATTACGCCTAAAATACCGCCGAGTTGACAAACCACAATAGCCTCAATAATAAACTGTTGCCTAATAATTTTTGGTGTTGCGCCAAGTGCTTTTCTTATACCAATTTCTCGCGTACGTTCAGTCACAGAAACCATCATGATATTCATTAAACCGATTGAAGCTCCTATTAAGGTAATAAAGCCAATGCCTAATCCTCCAATTCTTAGGTAACCTGTAATGTCTGAGAGTGTCTCGGCGAGTGATTCGCTTTTGCGTACTTCAAACGATTCCTTGCCCAGAGGGTCACGACGGACCAATCGCATAATTCCTGATGCCTCTCCCATGGCCATATCCATACTTATAGAATTATTAACAAGTACATCAATACTAAATCTAAGGGTTCGCCCAGCTGCTAATGCACGTCCGCTCTGTAACGGAATGATCACGCGACGGTCGGGGCTGCCACCATCCATAGCTCCTTGTTCGCTAAGTACGCCTACAACCCTATAACGTGTGCCAAGAACAGTTATCTCGCCTTTAAGTGGGTCTTCGTTCTCATCAAATAGAATGTCTACCATCTCACTACCAATAACCGCTACATTCGTGCCGTATTGTACTTCGATGCTACTAAAATTTCTACCATCTTCGATGTCCAAACCTTCCTGGTAAATATAGTTTTCATTGCCTGCTACTACACTAATATTAGGGTTTGTCTTTTTAGAAAGCCTTTTAATTTCTGCAATGCTGGTGATAAATGTAGAAACACTAACCGATCCTGGCACTTTATATTTTTGTTTAAACTGCATCGCCTCTTTATAGGTGATGGGAGGATAACGTTTACCTGTCCGGCCACGCTGTCTGCCTTGCGATCGCTTAACCTGAATCGAGAACGAGTTAGCACCAAGGCTCGAAAAACTATCGCTAATAGTAGCTTGAATACCATCAATAGCCGTTAAAATACCTACTAACGAAGTAATTCCTATCGCCACAATCATGGCTGTTAAAACACTACGAAGCAGGTTGGCCTGAATTGCGCTGAGCCCCTCTTTTATATTTTGAGTAAGATTCATATAAGTTTAAATCGTATGCAAATTAATATAATAACTCCCAAGGCAACTAATATCCTTCATTAATAGATTTGAGAAGATTATCCTATTATTTTGAGATACATTCTTGGGTTTATTAGATAAACATTAACATTGTTTGAATAGTATCGTATATACTTAAGTCGTAAAACAACGGGTAAATGTTACGCAAAACAGTAATTATATTTCAATTATTTCTTCTGATCGGGATAAATACCTCTGCAAGCCATTTATTCTTACCCATGGATGATTCGCAAGCGAATCACCTAAAAGCTTATGGTATTGCTTTTTGGGTGTTACAAAATCAGGGTGAAGTAGACTGGCTTTTAAACTATAATGGCGGGAGCTTTGCATTTGAACATTCAATAAAGTTCGAAAATGAATTAATTATTCGCGGCGTAAGCTATCAAGTGATTTCTGATGCCAAATACAATCAAATGATTGCGGAAATTGCCAGCCCATCCTCAAATATGGATGTAATGAAGCTAGAGAAGTTTCCTAAGATTGCCGTGTATTCCCCAAAGAGTAAGCAACCTTGGGACGACGCCGTTACCCTTGTCCTTACCTATGCAGAAATTCCTTATGATGTCATTTTTGATGATGAAATATTAGGTACTGAGCTTCCGAAGTACGACTGGTTGCATCTGCATCATGAAGATTTCACCGGGCAGTACGGTAAGTTCTGGAAGACCTATAAAAATTACCCCTGGTATATCAAGCAGCAACAAGAATTTGAGGAAATGGCGCGAAAACAGGGTTACCAAAAAGTTTCTCAGTTAAAATTGGCCGTAGTAGAGCGTATCAGAGACTTTGTCGTGGGCGGCGGCTTTCTCTTTGCAATGTGCTCGGCAACAGATACCTACGATATTGCGCTGGCCGCAGCAGGAATAGATATTGCCGATCGGATGTTTGATGGTGACCCACCAGATCCAAGAGCGCAACAGAAGCTTAATTTTAATAACACGTTTGCCTTTGAAAACTTTATTCTCTCACGGGATCCTAACGAATACGAGTACTCAAATATCGATATGCAAGGCGGCGAGCGTGGCCTTAAACCGTACAACGACTTCTTTAAACTCTTTGAGTTTTCTGCAAAATGGGATCCTATACCAACAATGCTAACCCAAAATCACAAGCATGCTATCAAAGGGTTTATGGGTCAGACCACTGCTTATCGCAAGTCTTTGGTGAAAGCAGATGTAGTCATTATGGGTGAGACAAAATCAGTTGGCGAGGTGAAATATATTCATGGGGTATTCGGGAAAGGGTTTTGGACATTCTATGGCGGTCATGATCCTGAAGACTATCAACATATGGTTGGCGAGGAACCAACGGATCTAAACTTGCACCCTAACTCACCAGGTTACAGGCTAATCCTCAACAATATCCTCTTCCCTGCTGCACGTAAAAAGAAGCAGAAAACCTGATTTACTGATCTCGCTTTTTCTTCCAGCGTTTGTGCGACCATAGCCAGTATTCTGGGCGCTCTCTAATGATTTTCTCTAAGACCCGAACATGACCTTCAGTTATCTCCCCAGGTTTAGTCTCTTGAGGGGTATCGGTTACCAGTTTAAAGTTTAAGTTATAATAGCCTTTCTTGCGAGGGTAGAGATGCGCGAAGATAACGGGCATATCATACTTTATAGCATATTTTTCTGCACCCAAGGCAACAGCAGTATCTTGATTTAGAAATTCTGTCCAATGCAAGTTTTTACTAATTGAAGGCGATTGGTCTGCTCCAAAAATAATTGCGCGACACTCGTACGTATTTTCGAAACTAGCCTTGAAATCCTTCTTGGGTATCATAATTGAATTGAACTTGGTACGCATTCGAAGGAAATACTTGTCAAATCCGGCATTTGTTAAAGGAATATAGATAGTTTCAACCTGATGCTTAACAAATAAATTAAGTGAAGACAAAACCAGTTCCCAGCTACTATAGTGACCAAGAATTAAAATAACACTTCTGTTTTGATCGAAGTAATGATCCACCAACTCTGGATTTTCTACCTTAAATCGCTTTTTGATACGTTTTTCATTCAAACTGAATGTCCATATCGACTCAACCATAAAATCTGTAAGAAAATGATAGAATCGGCTGGCGATTTGTTCTATCTCAACCTCTGTTTTATCAGGAAATGAGTTGCGTAAATTTGTTAGGACAACTTCTTTTCGGTAGCCGAATATTTTATATACCCCGAGGTAAATAAAGTTGGCAAAACCATAAAGTACAGGTAATGGTAAAAATGAAAGTGGTTTAAGAACCAGATAATATAACAGACGAATCAAAACACTTCTGATAAATGAGTTACAAAAATAGAAGAAATTATCGCTTATATTAGACATACCACACCAATATCTTCAGATCCAATATTGGGGCAACATTTTCTGGAATTTTTAATGGCCAAGGCTCCAAAAAAAGCGCCTATTTTGGGTGAAAAATAGCCCTATTGGATTTAAACCATGATTTGTCATTTAGAATCAAGAAATCACTCTTTTAATGTTGATTTACAGATAGTTACGTGTAAAATAATCCTTCGGAAATATGTTTTTCCTACGCGTTTTTCGATGTATATTTGATAAGAGAAAATTAACCTGAATCCATACATCAAAACAAGTAAAATATGAGCAAGAAGAACATAATAATTATGGGCGCTGCAGGGCGCGATTTCCATAATTTCAATACGTATTATCGCGATAATGAGCTCTATAATGTTGTAGCCTTTACAGCGACACAAATCCCTGATATCGATGGCCGAAAATATCCAGCAGAATTGGCTGGTAGCTTATACCCTGACGGTATTCCAATTTTTGCCGAAGATGAATTAGTAAAGCTTATCGATGAACTGGCGGTGGATGAATGTGTATTCTCATACAGTGATCTTCATTATACTAAGGTTATGAATTTAAGTTCTGTTGTTAATGCTGCCGGCGCTAATTTCTTGCTTTTAGGGCCCAAGGATACCATGGTTAAGAGTAAGAAGCCCGTTATTGCCGTGGTGGCCACCAGGACAGGTTGTGGTAAGTCGCAAACCTCTCGTAAGGTAGTGGAATACTTAATGGCAAAAGGTTTAAACGTTGTGGCTATTCGTCACCCTATGCCCTATGGTGATTTGATTGCACAGAAAGTACAGCGGTTTGCTGAAGTTGAAGATTTGGCTAAGCATAAATGTACTATTGAAGAAATGGAAGAGTATGAGCCACATGTAGTACGCGGCAATGTAATTTACGCCGGTGTTGATTATGAGGCTATTGTTCGAGCAGCAGAAGAAGATCCTAAGGGTTGTGATGTTATAATTTGGGATGGTGGTAATAATGACTTTCCTTTCTACAACCCCGATCTCACGATTACAGTTGCCGACCCTCACCGGCCAGGCCACGAATTAAGCTATTATCCGGGTGAAGTTAATATGCGCATCGCTGATGCGATTGTTATAAATAAAATGGACTCTGCTGGCCCTGAAGGAATTCAAATTGTGCGAGAGAGCATTGAGAAGGTTAATCCGAAGGCTATTGTTATCGATGGAGCTTCTCCTATACGGGTAGACGACCCTTCGGTGATCCGTGATAAGCGCGTTCTGGTTGTTGAAGATGGACCTTCCTTAACCCATGGCGAGATGAAATTGGGAGCGGGCACAGTTGCCGCAAAAAAATATGGTGCAGGTGAGATTATTGATCCAAGACCATTTACAGTAGGTAAACTAAGCGAGACCTTTAAAATTTACCCTGATATTGGCATTCTATTACCAGCGATGGGCTATGGCGAGGAACAACTTAAGGACCTGGAAGCAACAATTAATAATACAGATTGCGACTCTGTGATTATCGGTACACCGATTGACCTAACTCGTATAATTAACATCACGAAGCCTAATACAAGAGTTTACTACGATCTTCAAGAGATTGGAGAGCCAACCTTAGAAGGCGTATTGAATGAGTTTGTAAAGAAGCATAATTTATAGTTTAATTAACCAAGTAATGAAAGGCGGTGCGATGCATCGCCTTTTTTTGTTTTCAGGTAATAATGATAAACTCAGAGAGAGTTATTTACTTTGCATTATGACAAAAGTTCGACTCACAAAGATTTTTACTTTTGAGATGGCGCATGCCTTGCTCAATTATGAGGGTAAGTGTAAAAATATTCATGGCCATTCCTATAAGCTAGAGGTTACCGTAATTGGTATACCTATGAATCAGAGCGGGCATGCATCAGATGGACTGCTTATCGATTTCGGAGATCTTAAAAAAATAGTTAACAAGGCGGTAATCGATGAATTCGATCATACGCTGGTAATGAAAAAGGACTATAATCAGGAATTAGTCGATATGTTAAGTCAGAATTTTGAACGTATGATCTACGTGGATTATCAGCCAACATGCGAAAACCTTATCACAGACTTCGCAAATCGCATTAAAGGCTCGCTTCCTAAAGAAGCAAGCCTTCATCATCTTATACTTCATGAAACTGCCACCTCCTACTGTGAGTGGTATACTGCAGATCAATAAGATCTACTTATTATCAAAAGATTTATCCGGATACGCAGGCACCGGTGGTACTTCTCTAGGGTCTTCCGCAATTTTCTTTAATAACAGGTCTATCGCTGCTTGAAGCTGTGCATCAGAACCGTTAAAAGTAGCATGAGGCAGGTTATCTACTTCAATATCTGGCACAAAACCATGCCCTTCAATTAGCCATTCGCCATCGGGGCCGTAAACTCCCATCATTGGAGCACGAGCTAATCCACCATCGCTTAGACGGTTTGAACTACTCAACCATATTTCGCCACCCCAAGTCCTTTTACCAATAGCTGTACCTAAACCAAGCTTCTTAAACCCATCTGCGAAAGCCTCTCCATCAGAGGCAGTATTTTCGTCAACCAAAATCACGATATGTCCCCTAAAGGCGTACTGCATATTCCAGTATGGTTTGCCTGAACGTGATTTCCAATACATCCATGCTTTTCTAAGTAGTTTCTCCAGGATAAAACTTTCGATATTTCCTCCACGGTTATGCCGTACATCGATTATAAGACCTGGACGATCGAAAACCGGGTAGAATTCACGATACCACTGGTTGAGGTCGTTAGCACCCATGGCTTGCAAATGAACATAGCCTACCTTATTAGCTGTCTTCTCTTCTACCTCTTTTCTTCGGGAATATTCCCAGTCACGATATCGCAGATTATAGATATTACGAATGGGTACTATAATAACATCTCGGCTTGCTGAGCCTCTTTTTACAGCTAGTCGTACCTGTTCACCTGCTTTATTTCGAATTAGTTCGCCCATGCTTACAGCAGAAAGTGCTTCCTGGCCATTGACCATGGTGATAACATCGCCAACACGTATATCTAAATAAGGGTCATCCAATGGTGATTTCTCATGAGGATAATCAGGATCTGCCTTATAGATATAGTCAACCCTAAAGCCTTTATTCTTGGTATCTCGGATAAATCGAGCTCCAAGACTCGCCACGGCAATACTTTGTTCATCTTCACGAACATCTCCTCCTCTTACACTGGTATGAAGTGCGCTCAGCTCACCAACGAAACGCCCAATTAAATCAGATAGCTCATCGCGCGTAGTAACTCGATCTACCAAAGGATAATACTTTTTGTGCATTGCTTCCCAATTAACACCGTGCATATTTTTATCATAAAAATAGTCTCGTTCCATACGCCATGCATCAGTAAATAACTGGCGCCAGTCTTCAAGAGGATCAATGGAGAATTTCATGTTGCTAAGGTCAATCTTACCTTTACTGATATCACCGGCTTTTCCGGTGCCAGCTTCCACCATGGCGTAGCTCCCTCGCTGTCGTACTAAGAGTTTTTTTCCATTACCCGTAAGAATAAATCCGTTCACGTTTTCAGCCATTGTAGTTAGCTTAACATCTTCGTTATCGATTTTAACTACAGCTAAATGGGTTTGAGCCCTCACTCCCGTTTCGCTGGATAAAAAGTATAGCGCTTTGTCGGTTACCGCAAGGTTTCGATAATTACCTGGTTTGATAGGCACCTCTTCAATGCGTTCTATAATGCCCTGTTTTTCGATTGTTACCACCGCATTCTTAGTTTCTGTTGGCTTTTCGGTGTTCAACTCATCGGCTGGACGGAACGGCGACCTATTAACACGTGAAAGTGCAATATGATAAATCTTTTCGCTGGCGTCGAAGTATGGTTCCGGTTGTCGCGGTCCCCAGGGTCCACCTACCAATGTCTGAAAATTGCGGTCCGAAATAAAGTAAATAAACTTACCGTCTGGGCTCCATTGTGGTGAGGTACTGTTAGCCCGATCGGTTGTAATTGGGAACTTATCGCTAGTCTCCACATTATAAACATGAATTTGATTCATTGTATTATATGCTGATTGGCCAAAGGCTAACCATTTACTGTCTGGCGACCACGAGAATGACCTTATCCCTTCGTCGTTCGTAGAAATTTTCTTGCTATTCTTTTTCGCCAGATTATAAACGTATAAATCGCCGGCTAAATCGTCGTAAGCTAGCCACTTTCCATCTGGAGAAGCAACTGCACCATAGCGTAAAACCTTGCCATCTTTTGTAAGCTCTGTTTGATTGCCAATACCGTCGGCTGGCATACTAATAAACTCAAACTCACCCGACTCGTCTGATAAAGTAATAATGTTTTTCCCGTCTGCAGAAAAGATTGCATCGCGATAGCGAACATCATCTTTATCGGTAAATTCAACCGTCCTACCAGAATTTACAGGTTTAACAAACACTCTGCCTCTTGCGGTTAATACTACGCGATCTCCCGCCGGATCAGGTGCCACAGAAGATATATAGTCGGTTGCATCCTCTACCCACTTCTCTCGAAGCTGATCAAAATCTGAAAGTAAGGTAATACTCACTTTCTTTGAATCTCCAGAATTCGCATCAAAATGCCAAATATCGGCCCCTACCTGGTATACAAAATTGCCTTCAGATTGACT
>CBDUMS010000106.1:0-9691 GCA_965368405.1 uncultured Cyclobacteriaceae bacterium | reverse complement strand
TGATAATTATAAGGATTATATAGCCGCTTTATCTAAAGCTTCAGGGATAGAAATTAATAATTTCGATACGCTGATTGAGGCCCTGCAAAATAGGATAAGGTACTTTACATCTAAGGGCTGTAACCTTTCAGATCATGGGCTAGAGCAGCTCTACGTTCCAGTGTCTGATGGTCTTGAAGTAGATAAAATTTTTGCCAAAGGACTCAAGAATGAGAATATTTCGGTAAATGAGATTCAATATTTCAAACATGCTGTTTTACTTGAATTAGGTAGAATGTACCATAATGAAGGTTGGGTTCAGCAGTACCATTTAGGGGCAATTCGTAATACTAATTCTAGAATGATGCGCATTCTGGGGCCGGATACGGGATTCGACTCTATTGGTGATTTCTCTCAATGTAGAGCGATAGCTAATTTTCTGAACTTACTTGATAGTACCGATCAATTAGCAAAGACAATCATTTACAACTTAAATCCTAGTGATAATGAGGTGATGGCCACCATGATAGGAAATTTCAATGATGGCTCAATTAGAGGAAAAATTCAGTTCGGCTCGGCCTGGTGGTTTCTTGATCAGAAAGACGGGATGGAAAAACAACTAAATTCATTATCGAACATGGGGCTGATAAGCTGCTTTATTGGTATGCTAACTGACTCTAGAAGTTTCATGTCATACCCTCGTCATGAATATTTCCGACGCATTTTATGTAATCTAATTGGTAATGATGTTGAAAATGGCGAACTCCCTTGGGATGAAGCTTGGTTAGGCAAAGTGGTCTCCAATATCAGTTATTATAATGCAAAAGAGTATTTCAATTTTAAATAATCATTCTATTCAGTGAAAAAGCTTAACCGTACAACAGTAAATACGCCCGAGAGACCAATTAAGGTTCTGCAGTTTGGTGAAGGAAATTTTCTTCGGGCCTTTGCTGATTGGGCTATTGATATCCTTAATGAAAAAACAGGGTTTAATGGTAATATTCAAATAATTCAACCCATTGATCAGGGTATGTCAGCAATGATAAATGATCAGGATGGGCTATATCATGTTGTACTGAATGGAATTGAAAATGGTGAAGCTGTTCGCCACATTCGATTGATTAGCTCTGTGGTGGGTGCCATAAACCCTTACGAGGACTTTGAGGCTTTTCTGAAAACAGCAGAGAATGATGATCTTGAACTTATTCTATCGAATACAACAGAAGCAGGAATAGCTTTTGAAGCGAGTGATATTTACACTGAACTTCCAAGTAGTTTTCCTGGTAAGCTAACGGTTCTGCTTCATCACAGGTTTAAGTATTTTAATGGAGATCCGAGTAAGGCGATTACCATTATACCTTGTGAGTTGATCGAGAGTAATGGGACAAAACTTAAAGAGGTAATTCTAAAGTATATTGATCTTTGGGCACTTGGAGAAGATTTCAAAAGCTGGATTCATGACCATACAGTGTTTTGCAACACATTGGTTGATCGCATTGTTCCGGGATTCCCCAGAGATAGTATAACAGAAATACAGCAGGAAATAGGCTTTGAAGATAATCTTGTGGTTACGGCAGAACCTTTTCATTTATGGGTTATTGAAGGACCTGAAACTGTTTCGAAATTACTGCCTGCCGATAAAGCTGGACTTGACATTAAGTTTGTTTCTGACCAGACACCCTACCGCACTAGAAAGGTAAGAATTTTAAATGGTGCCCATACAGCTATGGTGCCGGTTGCCTATCTTAAAGGAATTCGTACGGTAAAAGAGGCAGTTGATGATATTGAGATAAGAGAATTCCTTACTAAGACTATTTACGATGAAATAATTCCAACACTCAATTTGTCGAGGGAAGAATTAACTGAGTTTGCTGACAGCGTCATCGAGCGTTTTGAGAATCCTTATATTCGACATGAGCTTATTTCAATATCACTAAATTCAATATCTAAGTTTAAGGTCAGAGTGCTTCCATCATTCCTTGAATATATTCAACTCAAGAATGGTCTTCCGGCAAACCTTACTATTTCTCTTGCCGCATTACTACAATTTTACCGGGGAGAGTATAATAATGAGGAGATCCCTTTGAATGATAGCGATGCAGTGCTCTCTTTTATGACGGAGGTATGGAAAAATAACACGCTTGGTGAAGCAGTACATCAGATTCTCTCAAAGACCGATTTCTGGGGAATGGACCTGTCTACAATTGATGGTTTAGAAGACAGTGTTGTTTCACTGATACGTGAAAAAAGATTTTTGCCTAACGCAAATAGTTAAGTGGTTATATTGATAACCAAATGGTAAGAACTTTAGATGTTTACTTGGTTAGTTTGAGCAAGATTCCGTGCCCGTTCAGGGTGCGGTAATCTTCGCTTAAGTTATCACTAGCTTAAACTTCTGATTTTAGATATAGACTATAGTAAAATGAAAGACAGAATAAAATTTGTACTTATAGGAGTAATTGGGATGCTTGTACTGATAGCATTTAATTCTTGTTCCAATCAGCAAACCGATGAATCTAACGTAGAATCATTTTCGGGAATGAAGATTTCAGATAGCTTAAAATGGTCGGAAAGAATGGCACTTTCTATCATGAAAAGACACCCCGAAGCGTATCAAATCGATAATAGAACAGATATGAAGTGGGACTATGTACATGGTCTGGTCTTATTATCCTTTGAAAAGCTGTATAAAAGTACCGGTGAAATTAAATACTACGACTACGTTAAAGATTATGCCGATCTTTTGATTGACAGCACCGGTAATATTGCCACCTATAAATTCAGTAACTATAATATTGATATGATCAATGCAGGTAAAATTCTTTTCGACCTGTACGCTACAAACGAGGATCCACGCTACCTGAACGCGATGAATACACTTAGAAAGCAATTAGCGGAGCAGCCTAGAACTACCGTTGGTGGATTTTGGCATAAAAAAAGATATCCTAACCAAATGTGGCTAGATGGCTTGTACATGGGTTCGCCTTTCTATGCACAATACACAGTAATTTTTGAAGACGGAAAGGGGATAGATGATGTAGCCAATCAGTTTATACAGATGAATACACATGCACGAGATGAGGCTACAGGGTTACTTTACCATGGCTGGGATGAGAGCAAAGAAATGGATTGGGCAAATAAAGAAACGGGTACTTCACCCAATTTTTGGTCAAGAGCTATGGGTTGGTATGCGATGGCATTGGTCGATGTTCTTGATTACTTCCCTGAAGACCATCCTAAGCGAGAACTCTTAATCGATTATTTAAATCAACTTGCCATTGCCCTGACCAGCGTTCAGGATGAATCGGGGTTATGGTATCAGGTAACTGATATGGGGGATAGAGAGGGTAACTACCTCGAAGCTTCAGGCTCTTCTATGTTTGCCTATGCCCTTGCAAAAGGAGCCAAAAAAGGGTATTTGCCAGCTACGTACTTGGATGTTGCTAATAAAGCATTTGATGGCTTAACAAATTTATTGATTAAGGTAGATGAGGATGGTGAAATCCATCTAACTGATGTATGTGCTGTGGCTGGGTTGGGCGGTAACCCATACCGGGATGGTTCTTATGAATACTATGTAAATGAGCGGCGGCAGGATAATGACCCCAAAGGGACCGGCCCATTTATAATGGCGGCATTAGAATTAGATAGATAAACTTATGAAATATCTGATTCTAATATCCATCCTTATATTGAGTATTGGCTCATGTCAGCATCTAAATACGACCCATAAAGACATCGAAGATGGCTGGAAAAATATGGAGGTCATACTCAATAGGATTAAGGCTCCTGTATTTCCTGATAGAGTTTTTAATATATTGGATTATGGTGCTGTGCAGGGTGATACTTGTACAACGGCTTTTCGAAAGGCGATTGAAGCTTGTAACGAGGCTGGCGGTGGCCGAGTTTTGGTTCCAAGCGGAGAATATATTTCAGGGGCAATTCATTTACTAAGCAATGTAGAATTACATGTTTCTGAAGGAGCAATAATTCGTTTTAGCACGAACCCAAAAGATTTTTTACCCAATGTTCGCACTCGTTTCGAAGGCTCGGAGTTGTTTAATTATTCACCCTTGATCTACGCTTATCAGCAGGAAAATATAGCAGTGACCGGCACTGGAATTCTAGATGGTCAGGCTTCATATCAAAACTGGTGGGCCTGGAAAAATAAGAAAAAGGGGGATGTTGATTTATTTCAGAATGAACCCAATTCTGGTCCTCGGTTATTAGAGCTGATGATGGCTGGTGTACCTGCAGAAGAACGCATTTTTGGTGATGGCTATTACATTAGACCTTCCTTCATACAGCCTTATGACTGTAAGAATATTCTTATTGAAGGGGTCACCCTTAAACGTCCGCCTTGTTGGATGATTCATCCTGTCCTGTCAGAAAACATAATAGTCCGGAACGTGAAGTTATACAGTCCCAATGCTCCCAATGGCGATGGTTGCGATCCTGAAGCGTGTAAAGATGTTTTAATAGAAGGCTGTGAATTTAATACAGGAGATGACTGTATTGCCATTAAGTCGGGAAGAAATAGAGATGGTTATGAATTAGGTCGCCCAACAGAGAATGTGATTATTCGAAACTGCAAAATGAAAGACGGGCATGGGGGTGTAGTTATCGGTAGTGAGACTTCTGGTGGGGTAAGAAATGTCTACGCTTATAATTGTGAAATGAGTAGTCCTAACTTAGAAAGAGCGCTTCGATTAAAGTCGAACAAAATCAGAGGAGGTATAATTGAAAATATTTACCTGCGAGATATCAAAGTAGGTGAAGTATCAAATGCCGCGGTAAGAATCAATCAGAATTATCCTACGAAGACAGAAAATGCTCCGATAAAATATACCACCTATCGAAACATTTTTGTGGAGCGTATGACCTGCGAAAAAGCAGACTATGCTTTCCAGATTATGGGTTTAGAAGAGTTGCCAATCAGTAATGTAAAATTTATAGATTGTCAGTTTACCAATATCAAAAATGATAATGTCTTTGAGAATGTTGACGACCTAGTACTAGAAAATATTGCAATAAATGGGGAGAAGCTATCTGATACTAATTAACTATTAGGATAAATGAACCTTCAAAACAACATACGATATACAATTCTAACCTCAATCCTTCTTTTATTTGGATTGCAGCAATCGACTGCACAAGTACTTGATCATTCCTGGGAGTATATTGTGCTTGGGCAGGAAGATGAATGGTTTGCCTCGGAAGAGGCTCAGGAAATCGCTGAAAATGTCCTGCTATATCAGCGCAATATTGGTGGGTGGCCAAAAAATGTCCAAATGCAGCAACCGCTCACACAGACCAAGCGAGCGGAGCTGACTGCACTTAAACCATCGACTAAAGATTGCACTACCGACAACGGTGCCACATACCTGGAGATGATTTACCTCTCACGTTGTTATAAATACAATAAGGATCAACGCTATAAAACAGCCTTTCTAAAAGGAATCGATTATTTGCTTGAAGCGCAATATGAGAATGGCGGGTGGCCACAGTTTTATCCACTTCGAAAAGGGTATTACTCTCGTATAACTTACAACGACGGGTCGATGGTTAATATTATGAGATTGTTTAAAGAGCTTATAGATGGCTCGGATAATATTTCGATAACACTACCTGATGAAATCATGGCACAGGTTAAAACATCTTTTGATAAAGGGGTTAAGTGTATTTTAAAAACTCAGTACCGTCAAAATGGGATACTTACCAGTTGGTGTGCACAATATGATGAAAATACACTTAAACCTGCGAAGGCGCGTGCCTATGAACTGCCATCCCTAAGTGGTAAAGAGTCGGCAGGTATTGTACTATTACTTATGTCAATAGATCGGCCTTCGCCTGAAATCATTACCAGTGTAAATAGTGCGGCAACTTGGTTCGAGAAAGTAAAAATAACCGGCAAAAGAGAAGACCGCATTTATAACGATAAGGGAGAACTTATTGATAAAAAACTTGTCAACGATGATAATGCTCCTGCATTATGGGCTCGATTTATGGATCTAGACACAAACACACCATTTTTTTGTGATCGGGACGGCATAAAAAAAGCTTCTTTGGATGAAATTGGACTTGAACGTAAATTAGGATATGGATGGTATACTACAGACCCTCAAGAAGTATTACTACGTTATCCTCAGTGGAAAGAAATAAACGAATACCAAAGAAATACTAAAGCACCTAAAGACGAATATAATATTGTTGTTGCAAAGGATGGTACTGGAGATTATACGCGTATTCAAGATGCCATCAATAACTCAAAATCATTTCCCTATCAACGCGTTACTATCAGGATAAAAAATGGGGTCTATAATGAAAAGGTGAAAATTCACGAATGGAATACGAAAATTTCATTGATTGGCGAAAGCAAGGAAAAAACTATCATAACATTCAACGATTACTTTGATAAGATAAATCTAGGACGAAACAGTACCTTCCATACCTATACCATGTTGGTAGAAGGAGATGAATTTTACGCAAGCAATTTAACCATTGAAAATGCGGCAGGGGAGGTTGGTCAGGGAGTAGCTTTGGCGATAACAGGAGATAGGGCTTACATCACAAATTGTAATATTCTCGGTAATCAGGACACAATTTATCTTTCAGGAGAAAATCATCACTATTTTACCAATTGCTTTATCGAAGGAACCACCGATTATATTTTTGGAAACGCAACCGCACTCTTCGAGAATTGTATTATACACTCTAAGAAGGACTCCTATATAACGGCAGCTTCAACCCCAAAGGGAACTGATTATGGCTTTGTATTTAAGGGCTGCACCCTTACCGCGGCTGAAGGCGTAACAAAGGTATACTTAGGAAGACCATGGCGAATCTATGCCAGAACAGTATTTATAAATTGTAAAATGGGCGCTCATATTCTTCCAGAAGGATGGCATAATTGGTCGAAAGAAGAGGCCGAAACCACTACCTTTTATGCTGAATATGAAAATAGCGGAATTGGCTACCAGCCCGAACAAAGAGTTAGTTGGTCGCATCAGCTTAAAAAATCTGCGATCAAAAAATATACATCGAATAAAATATTAGGCTTCAATATTGAAGCGTACCCTGAGGATGGGCCTCCGGAATAAAGAAATATTCTCATATCTGGGGTAGATAAAAGTAGATCTTAAGTATTTCAACATGGAAAAAATCAATGTAGCACTATTGTCATTTGGTATGTCAGGAAGGGTTTTCCACGCACC
This sequence comes from uncultured Cyclobacteriaceae bacterium, assembly GCA_965368405.1. Lineage (GTDB taxonomy): Bacteria > Bacteroidota > Bacteroidia > Cytophagales > Cyclobacteriaceae > S012-113. The sequence goes on along the minus strand of CBDUMS010000106.1, from coordinate 2,498 downwards.
CTTTATAGACGTACACCCTGGCTTTATACTTAAGGGAGCATGGGAGAGATCGAATCACGAATTTCAAAAGCATTATCCCACTGCAAAACGATATGATAGCTTTGAGGGTATCCTTGAGGACAATTCTATCGATCTAGTAGTCGTTAATACACCTACCTATACGCATTACCCCTATGCCAAGAGGGCATTAGAAGCGAATAAGCATGTAATAGTTGAGAAGGCTTTTACTACAACCCTGGCGGAGGCAGTAGAGCTTGCAGAACTTGCGAAAAGTAAGAGAAAATTACTTTCAGTATATCAAAACAGAAGATGGGATAGTGATTATTTAACGGTTAAGAGTATTGTTCAAAGCAATAAATTAGGAAAGCTGGTGGATGTCTCTTTCAGTTACGATCGTTATAACCCTGAACTAAGTCCAAAAAAGCACAAAGAAAAACAAGCTCCCGGTGGCGGACTACTTTTAGACCTTGGACCGCATTTGATCGATCAGGCTCTTCATTTATTCGGAATGCCAGAAGAAGTTTTTGGGACATTGGCCATAAGAAGGGAGCGTTCTGTTGTCAACGATTTTATGGATATTTTGCTCTTTTACCAAGGGTTTATGGTTCGTTTAAAAGCCAGTTACTTCGTTAAAGAACCTTTGCCTGCTTTTGTGCTTAATGGAACGAAGGGGTCTTTTATTAAGTCGAGAGGAGATATCCAGGAGATGGATTTACAGAAGGGTATTAAACCCAATGCCCGGAACTGGGGTCTAGAGTCTGAAGCAGAGCAGGGGTTGCTGCATACTGAAATAGATAGTGTTCAGATTAGAGAAAAGGTTATTACCATACCGGGTGAATATATGAAGTATTACGAGGGCATCTATAATGCATTAGTTAATAATGCAGAAGAGCCCGTAACCGCTGCAGATGGTATTCGAGTAATGAAGATAATCGAGGCGGTAATAAAAAGTAATGATGAAAAATCTATGATCAGGTTAGATGAATAGAAGTAATTACCTCAAAATTAATTTAGATGACAGCAAAAAATAAGAAAATGGTTTCAAGACGAGGTTTTATAAAAACAACAACTGCCACTGTTGCCGGGTCAATGATTTTATCACCTGCTTTTAGCTCTGTACTGCTAAATACCGGCAAGAAGATGAAGGTAGCTATGGTCGGCACAGGTATTAGAGGAATTTCTTTCTGGGGTAAATTTCTTAATGATGAATATGGAGATGTAGTTGAGTATTCAGCATTATGTGATATCAACCCCGGAAGAGTTCAATTTGCAAGAGATTACATTGGAGTAGATTGTCCTGTTTACACAAATTTTGACGAAATGCTTGATAAGGCAGATGTAGATTTATTGATTGTGACTACTGTCGATTCGACCCACGATGAGTTTATCGCCAAGGCATTGGATAAAGACATCAATGTAGTTAGTGAAAAGCCAATGACCACTGATGAAATTAAATGCCAAATAATAATAGACGCACAACGAAACTCTAAGGGCAAACTAATTAATGCTTTTAATTACAGATATGGAAAACTATTCACAAAACTGAAAGAAATTATCCAATCTAATGAAATAGGAGATCTGGTCTCTATAGACCTAAATTGGTACTTAAACACTTATCATGGTGCCTCTTACTTTCGTCGCTGGCATGGTTTAAGGGCAAAAGGAGGCACCCTTTTATTGCATAAATCGGCTCATCATTTCGACCTATTGAACTGGTTTATAGGTTCTGACCCTATTGAAGTTCATGCCTATGGAGCATTGGAAAAATATGGCAAGAATAGTTCTTTCCGAGGGGATAAGTGTAGAACCTGTGAGCATAAGAAGATATGTAAATTCTATTGGGATATAACCAAGGACGAAACCTATATGAAGTTATATGTGGCTAATGAAAAATACGATGGCTACATAAGGGATAACTGCCTGTTCAGAGAGGAGATTGATATTTTTGATAAGATGGTAGTCCAAATTAAATATGCGAATAATGTTCAGGTTAGTTATTCACTAACCACCTACTCGCCATTCGAAGGGTTTCGGTTTGGTATCAATGGCAAGGAGGGTCGCTTGGAAACATACGAAGGGATACCATGGCGCGATGATGTTCAAGAGGATCAGGCCAAACTACACGAAATTGAGATGGATCAGTCAGCGCATACTAAATCTGAATTAAAATATCATGAAATTGTAGTGCAACGCAATTTTGAAGAGTACAAGAGGCTAGAGTTCCCGTATGTTAGAAAAGGGCACTGGGGAGGTGATAAACTTATGTTTGATGAGATATTTAGAGGATTAGCAATAAAACCTGAGTTGAAACATGCTGCTGATATTCGAGATGGTTCAATGGCTGTACTTATTGGTATTGCGGCTAGAAAGAGTATCGATGAACAGCGACCCATTAAAATTGAAGACCTCACAGATTTAAAGCCTCGAGCAAACAAGTGGCTGGAATAATAACTTAAACTTGATGTCAATTCGGCCACTCTAAAACCCAGATTTTTTCT
>CBDUMS010000105.1:0-9945 GCA_965368405.1 uncultured Cyclobacteriaceae bacterium | reverse complement strand
GATTCTACTAAGCTACCCGAATGGCATGCATCTATAATTAGTACTTGGCGCAGCGTTGGTACTTGTTGCAAAAGCCTAAATAGCTCGTAATTCGAAATAAGTGCCTTTTTTCTAAAATTGTCGTCTTCTATATTGCCTTTACCTGCGTCTGCAGTGAGATAATAAAATTCATTCGTATTCACCTCATCTACTTCTCCATGGCCCGATATGTATAAGAAAAGAATATCTCTTGCCGTAGTAATCTCCGCAATTTCTGCGAGCGCTTTCGAAATATTTTCTTTGGAGGGCCAGTCTGCTGACAAAGAATCTGATGTTGTGGTCATTACTTTAATACTTACATTTTCTTTACCGAGATATTCTTGAGATGAGATGCTGATTGCGTTCGCTATATCTTCTGCATCTTTGGCCGCATACTTTAAATCCAGATGGTCGCCCTGATAATTCGAAACACCAATTGATAAACCATATAATTTTGGTTTAACGTCCTCCGGCTTTTGTTTATCAAGATAGTATAAGTTACGTGGTTGGCTCACGGCGTCCATAGCTTCGTTATATACTTTAACCGATATTTTGTTCAAGTCTCCAATAAGTACATATGGGTGATTGATTATATCAAATTCCGTTAAATTATTCGCATTTTGAGCAGGGTTAGATTCTATTTCTTTGCCATTTATCAAAACAACTATTCTACCTATTCCTCCCTCACGTGCAGTAAGTTTTACACCAAGAATGCCATCGTTTTTCATTGGATGTAATAACTCAATTTCAGGATATAGTTTTACATGGTTTAAAGGAGTTACATTCCTTTTTTGCTCATTACTGAATTTGAGAATTTTAGCCAAGAGTCCCGGTTCATAATAGCGGTCTTTCACCTGGTCCAAAAGAATCACTTCATCTTTCTGCAAATAGGCTAGTTTTTTCATGGCCGTTGCGGTTGCATCGAAAAGTCCATCTTCGCCAACCACTACGTGTTCACCCTCTACCAATGGGATGACATTTCCTAGTGCGTTGCCCTTATCATCCCATATTTTGATAGTGCCATCGGCACTAGCTGTCAGAATAAAATCACCTCCTTTAATAAAGTCAATATCTTTTATCAAAGATTTATGGCCGTCAAGTCTAAAAAGCTCATTACCTGTTTCGCCATCAATAACTTGAATGTAGTACTCTGTAAGGCTGCTGCCTTTTTCTCTTGATGCGAAGGTTAAGAATACCTGGTTGCCTTTTGGCGACACATAAAGGCTGGTTGCACCCGGTTTAGTTAGATTAAACCGATTTGTCACTTTTCCGCTATTGTAATCCAGGATTGTGATTTCTTTTGACGTGAGTGCGATTATTTTGTCTCCATCTTTAGTTAATAAAAACTGATCAACGTCTTTGAGGTCGTAAACTAATTTCCTTTTGAAATCCAGTGCAGATCGTTGCTCAATCATGCCCTTGCTGTTAATTACAAGGAGGTCATTATTCTTTGGATTTATGTGGTAGGTGAAGCCTGCTTTCTTGGTGATCTTAGCAAGAGTCATATCTTCTAATCGGTGAGCATGCAAGGTTGTAGGAGCGTATTTTCTAAGCAGATGCGACTCATCGTTATAGACTCCTATTGCTGTTGTTGGATATTCTGCTGTGATTTTTGGGTTTAAATATGAGGTGGAATCCTCCGAAATGCGTGCTGATAGGCCATTATCGAGTCCTGCATACAGTTTGGTACCAATCCACTGCAGTGAAGTTGGGCTCGCGTTAAGCATATAAGATTTAGGATTGTTACGCCCAGTTAAATCAACTATTTGAATCTCGTCTCTAGCTGATGCAATAGCAAGTAGCACACCGTCCGGGTCTACTGCAATTTGGTTAATAACGCCGGCCTCGCCAGTATATTCTGTTTTATTTCCCACGCTATCAACTCTATAAAAATTACGTTCATAACTTGGAACAAAATAGCCGTTATCGCGATCTTCCATAATGGGATAAAGGCCTAGGGCAAAAGAAGTGTAGGATCCTTGATCCGGCCAAATACTACGATCATACACCCTTCCATTATTAATATTTAATTCTTTCAAATTCGACTGATCATCCCTGCCCACCGCCAGTAGGGTAGAGTCTGAATTGAAATAAAATCCACGTGCGCGCAATCCGAAAACAGGATATGATTTTAATATCTCGAAGCTCTTATAATTCACAAGTGTGATGTTACCTCGATTATCACTTATGCCTATGAGATCTTTGACCTCTAAATAATGCACCGCATTAATTGCCGATTCTGCGACTTTTAGAGAGCCTACTATTTCTCTTCGATCTAGGTTTACTTTATATATTTCACCTTCAGGAGATCCTATAACTATCTCGTTATCGACTCTGGTGGCTGTTGTCGGGTTGATATTTATTTTCAACGAATCCAATCTTGTACCCTTTAGGTCAAGATAATGGAGCATTCCGTTATTCGTTACGGCGATTATGCGGTTACTTGAACTAACCAGATTAACTACGGTTCCCTGAAAACTACTGATTTGAGTTAAACGAAACTCAGCAGGGTCGAAAACTAACACGCCGCCATTTCTTAATCCTATGAGAATCTGTGAATCAAACGAATGAAGCGAAGTAACAGCCCCAGATACTGAAAGATTGGATATTTGTTTCCCAGACGCGTAATCCCACACAACAATTTCGTTGGAGCCATCGGTACTTACAACATACTTGTAGTCATTCGTAACCTCAAAATGGGTAACCGTATTAGTATGTCCTTTGGGGATAATTAGACTTAACTCCTGAGCGTTTGATCTTTCAAAGCCAAGTGTTATGCAAATAATTGAAACGGCAAATTTTACTAATATTATATGCTTCATTTTAGACGCAAATTTGGATTCGAATTTATAAATAGCCCGCCCTAAGTTGGGCATTACAATTTATTAATAATAAAAACCCTTTCATTCTGTCATTAGATAACTTCGAATGCCAATAAAAATAACACTTTCAAAATGAACTTATTTATAGTTAAGTGTATTTAACTATATGAGAGAAGGATGTTTTTACGTAACAATAATTGAAATAGTGTAAATCGAAAATAAATTAAGAGATTTGCATGCTGTGAAGAAGATGGTAGAGCGCTTAAAACTTAAATGGGGAATAACCTCAAATTGGGACATTTTGGCAATAATGATTGTATTTGCCATATCTGGGTCGTCGATCTTATTTGTTAAACCTCTATGGTTTGGTTTGTTTAATATTACTGAAGCTACACCAACCTGGTTAAGAGTACTTGTCTGGATCGCTATGGTATTTCCTACTTATCAGGCTTTTCTGTTGATCTATGGCTTCCTGCTTGGACAATTTAAATTCTTCTGGGCAAAGGAAAAGGCGATGTATAATGTAATCAAATCACTTTTTGTTAAGTCTAAATCGAATTCTTGATTTAGGTTTCCAAAGTTGCTAACCGTTTTAGAATACCTACTTATCGCTCAATTCTATTTGCATTGATTCTGCGAGTTTAACGGCGTCTAGCGCATTAACCACACCGCCGGATATCGAAAGATCAGCAAAGTTTATCATTTCGTCGGCTGTGCCAGGTCGTACGACCATAAGCCCATCAAATTTACGACTGGATTGCATCAGAATACTCTTAACATCCGCGGCCGACAAATCTGGGTAATAGCTGAGGAGTATAGCAGCTACACCTGCTGTTACTGGTGAAGCCATTGATGTTCCCTGAGCGTCTTTATACTCATTATTTGGGGCTGTAGAATAGATTTCAACACCGGGAGCGAAGAGGTCTACATAATTCTTCCCATAGTTAGAAAACGATGCCGCAAGCTGATCGTCATCACCCCAGCTAGAGGCGCCAACTTCAATCCAGTTTTTGGCGGACTCTTTATCAGATAATGTTTTAGTCGGGTAATTATTTTTTTCGTCTACATTAAAGCTTGAGTTTCCTGCTGCATGGACAAGGAGCACATTATTAGCTGCTGCATATCGTACGGCCTCATCTACATATTCTTTATGTGGTGAGTAACCTTTACCGAAGCTCATATTGATAATTTTTGCGCCATTATCTACCGCATAGCGTATCGCATTCGCAATATCTTTATCATGTTCATCGCCATTTGGTACCGCACGAAGGGCCATTATTTTAACATCATCTGCTACTCCGTTAATACCTATATTATTGTCTCGTTCAGCAGCAATTATACCAGCTACATGAGTGCCATGGAAATTATCAGTATTCGTTCCTTTAACATCATTATTGCCATACCCTAGCTCCGCCAATTCCTTAGGGTTATCTCCAATTATTGACCTTGGGTCATAGTCAAGGTTATAGTTATACTCAACCTTAATTTTAAAACGATTCACAGTCTCTTCAATTTCGGCAAGTGCCTCACTAAGCGGTAAATCACCAATCATCATCATTATATTGCCCATAAAATTGGTGGCTGCAACAATTTCTCTGTCCGGCGACTGTACTGTTTTTAAAAGCTCCAGCGTGAGTTCATCAACATCTAAATATGCGGTCATCAGTCTATTATAGCGTTGAATTTTTACAGATAAGTCGTTGTAAAATTCATATTCCTTTTTCGCTTTAGCGAGGGCTTTTGTGTAACCTTCTTCAATTTCCTTCCAATATAAATAGTCAGCCTTTTTCGAAGGTTTCTTGTTCTCGAATTTATCCTTCAGCCGACGGTACTCGCGGGTTACTTCCAGGTTGTCGGCACCAATATTTATGCCATCAGAATTGCCGATAAAGTTCCAGCCATGTATATCATCTATGAACCCGTTTTTGTCATCATCGATACCATTGCCTATGATTTCATCTTCATTAACCCAGATTACATTTTTTAAGTCCTCGTGATCGATGTCTATCCCAGAATCAATGACGGCTACAATTACAGTTTTTGACTTTTTGCCTTCAAGAACTTTGTATGCAGCCTCAGTGCTAACACCGTTTACCTTCGCCGAATTTACATCTTCATTAAACCAATTCTTAGACGGGTATTGACCAACAGAATCTTGGCCAAACGATAACGTCGTCATTAAAAAACCAACTGCACCGAGCACAATTCTCCTCATTTCTCTTCTTTTTAATCCGGGTAACCTCAAATATAACGGGTTGTGGGATTTCAATAGCAATAAATATGCCGACTTAGCCTTTTAGCGCTTGAAGTCTGATTTCAGTAAGTCGTCTTTTTGTGTCTTGCGTAAAGTCGCCCTTCATCATCCAATCGAAATAGGAGGGCTCTTTTTTTAGTACGTCAACGACTCTTTTACCACGATGTTTGCCAAAATTGAAGACTATTTCATCATTATTATTATACACCATTCTGCCGGCCAGGTCTGCCATTTTGGTAAAGGTTAAGTTATGTAGGCTTTCCATATCATTCTCAAACACGCCAATAGGCTTCCCAAGATTGTCTGTAACTTCCTGATTATTGTATTTTTCTACCTGGGCTTCTAATACAGCTACGGTAGCGAGGGTGTCTGCTTCGGCGCTATGCGCATTATCAAGCGTTTTACCACAATAAAATTTATAGGCTGCAGACAAATTGCGTTTTTCCATTAAATGAAAAAACCTTTGGGCATCTATCAATTTGCGATTCTTGATTTCAAAATTAACATCGGCACGTAGAAACTCTTCTACTAACATCGGCACGTCAAATCTTATCACATTAAATCCGCCAAGGTCGCAGCCTTCTAACCACTTTGCCAAATTCTTGGCTACCATTTTAAAAGGAGGGGCATCGGCAACATCATTATCGTAAATTCCATGAATCAGACTAGTTTCCTGTGGAATTGGAATAGTTGGATTAATGCGTTGTGTTTTTACTTCTCTCGTTCCATCGGGGTTAATTCGTACAAATGAATACTCGATTATGCGATCCTCTGCAATTTTTATCCCTGTTGTTTCAAGATCGAATATGACAAGAGGATTTTTAAGATTTAACGACATTATTTCTTAGTTGAAGATTATATTGAGATCGATGCCGCCAAAGTTTGATGAACTCATAAGGAGCAAGTTTGTATTCTCTAAATCCAAAGATTTCAGAGCGGATTCTAATGCCAATGGGTCGGATATGATTTTAAGATTTGGATGATCGAAAGCATCTTCTATATCAGAAGGGTTAAATGAGGGCAGTTTTTTCTGCTCAACGGCCTTGGGGCTATAAAAAACAATGGCTTTACCGCATTGATTTAAGGTCTTTTTATATCGTTGAAAAAAATCTTTATTTAAACTGCTGTAGGTGTGTAATTCAAAAACACCAATCAACTCCCTATCTGCACTTTGCTCGCGAACTGCATTAACCGTTGCTTCCACTTTCGATGGCGCATGTGCATAATCACGATATACCGTAGAATTCTTACTAGACTTTAAAACATCGAGCCGCATATGAGGTAGTTCGAAAGACGCAATAGCGCAATAAAAGTCTTCGTTGGTGATGCTTAGGCGTGATAAGACCTCTTTCGCACCATTTAAATTGAGGAGGTTGTGTTTCCCAAACACGTTCAATTTAACCTTTTCGCTGCCATTGATTAAATAGGTGTCGACATCAATTAATTCATGAGGGTGGGTGGAATAAGGTAATTTAACAACGTCTTGTCGTTCATTTTCGCCAATGCTCAAAGCTATTGGATCTTCTGCGTTGTAGACAATCGAGCCAGCCTTAGGGGTTATTGCTGCGAATTTCTCAAATTGTTCGTTATAAGCCGATTCCGATGGAAATACATTTACATGATCCCACGCTATTCCGCTGATCAGTCCAATATGATGATGATAATGCAGGAACTTTGGCGTGTTGTCAATCCGAGAAGACAGGTATTCATCGCCCTCGATAACGATTACCGGTGCATCGGATAGCTTTACAGTTTCTTCAAAACCATTCACTTTAGCACCTACCACATAATCGAATTCTCTATTATGAAATTTAAGCACATGCATGATCATCGAAGTGATAGTTGTTTTACCATGACTGCCGGCTACAACGATTCTTTGCTTATGGAGTGATTGGTGATAAATAAACTCAGGCATCGAAGTGATTTTCAATCCCAATTCTTTAGCTTTTACCAATTCAGGATTATCTGCGTGAGCATGCATGCCAAGAATCACAACATCGATATCTTCGTTTAAAAGCTCAGGGTGCCAGCCAGTTTTTTCAGGGAGTAGATTATGAGCCTCGAGTCGCGACTTCGATGGGTTTCGGAACTCATCGTCTGAACCTGTAACGTTAACGCCTCGTTTCTTTAATGCGATTGCCAAAGCGTGCATAACGCTACCACCCATGGCAATAATGTGTACTCTAGTTAGTTCGCTATCCATGGCCTCAAAAATAGAGGAAAAAATTTCAAAATTAGATTAAAAAAGTCTCACAGAATCCAGTTGCTAAAATTTAGTAATCTAGCAGGTTGTTAAGGAGGTTGCGTAGTTCCCTAAACGCTAATTGATTATTCTGTTTTAAAGCCAATGCTATGCCGTTATCAATGATTTTTTCGGCCTCATCGATTTCATCCCTATCAATAAGAATCTGTGCCGCATGATAATAGGTTGGGAGATATGCAGAGTGCTCACTCAAGAGAAGAGAATAATAGCGCCAGGCTTCATCTGGATTTTCTTCTTTGTATTCAGTAGCCAGGCAATAAATATTAAACGGGTCGGCCGGATCTTCTTTATAATAAGATAGTAGCTGTGAAATTCTCTCGTTATTCATTAGTTGTAGTGCCTTAATTTAATATCAAAATTCGCTAACTTCGTGCCAAAATTAAGATAGAATAAATAAAGTCAATAGTTATGAAAATATTGGTATGCATAACCCATGTGCCCGATACCACATCTAAGATTTCATTTGCTGAAAATAACACCCAATATGATAAGAATGGTGTGCAGTTTATTATCGGTCCATACGACGATTACGCGGTGGCTCGAGCGATGGAGATTAAAGAAGCTACTGGTGCAACGGTAACCGTCTTAAATGTTGGTACGGCAGAATCGGAACCAACAATTCGCAAAGCACTTGCGATTGGTGCTGATGATGCCATAAGGGTAGACGCTGCACCTCTTGACTCACTTTTTGTAGCAAACCAAATTGCTGCTGTTGCCAAGGAAAATCAGTATGACTTAATTCTAATGGGTCGTGAATCGATTGATTATAATGGCGGCCAGGTTCATAGTATGGTTGGTGAATTATTAGGAATCCCTGCCGTTACCCCGGTTATGAAACTAGATATTGAAGGTAATACCGCCAAAATGACCCGTGAAATTGAGGGAGGCAAGGAGTATGTAGAAGTAGATATGCCGTTTGTAGCTGGATGCCAGGAACCAATCGCTGAGTGGCGAATTCCAAATATGCGTGGAATAATGACCGCTCGGTCTAAAGCGCTAACAGTGAGAGAAGCCGTGACTGATACAGAAGGTTCTCGTATCAGCATTTATGAGTTACCTCCAGCAAAAACAGGGGTGAAGATTGTAAGTAGTGTAGATGAACTGGTTGGCCTCTTGAAAAATGAGGCAAAAGTGCTTTAATATTATAAATTAGATCAAATGTCAGTATTAGTAGTAATAGAATCATTAGACGGAAAAATAAAAAAATCATCTAGAGAGGCGGTTAGTTATGCTGCTGCTATCGGTGGTGATATCACAGCCGTTTGCCTAGAAAATGTAGAAGAAAGTGAACTTGCTACCGTTGGTAAGAATGGGGCAAGTAGAGTATTGGCAGTTAGCACAGCGCCAGATACGGTTGAAGCATGTGCTTCCATCCTGGCCGCAGCAGTTTCCAATGCTGGAGCGCAAACTGTAGTATTCTCTAAATCTGCGCAGGGCAGTGCAATTGCTGGTCGTTTGGCGATCAAAATCGATGCAAGCACGGCAGCGAATGTTGTAGGGTTACCAGAGACCAGCAATGGTTTCAGTGTGCGAACCAGTATTTTTACTGGAAATGCATTTGCCAACGTTAACCTTCTTAAGGAAAATAAAATTCTTGTTGTTAATAAGAATGTAGTCGACATTAAGGAGGATGGGGCAGAGGCCGCCGTCGAGAAATTGAATGCAGAAGCTTCAGCCGATGATAATCGACTTAAAGTACTGGATCGCGATCAGGCGACAGGGAAAATTTTATTACCAGAAGCAGATATTGTTGTTTCTGGTGGGCGTGGTTTGAAAGGACCTGAAAATTGGGCTATTGTAGAAGATTTGGCCAACGCATTGGGCGCAGCTACAGGTTGTAGTAAACCAGTGTCGGATATGGACTGGAGACCTCATAGTGAACATGTAGGGCAAACTGGTATTAAGGTTAGCCCATCACTTTATATTGCCGTTGGTATTTCAGGTGCTATTCAACACCTGGCAGGTGTAAATTCATCGAAATATATTGTTGTAATCAACACCGATGAAGAAGCGCCATTTTTTAAAGCTGCCGATTATGGTATTGTAGGAGATGCATTCGAAGTGCTTCCTCAGCTTACTGCAGCGATTCAGGCACAAAAGTAAATTTAAAGCGTGGATAAAATACAGTTAGATATAATCGGGTTGCAATCTAGTCAGTCGCAAAGCGGATCATTTGCTTTGGTGCTTGGTGAAGCCGAAGGAGATCGACGCTTACCGATTATTATTGGCATGTTCGAGGCGCAAGCTATTGCCATTGAAATGGAGAAGATCATTCCTAATCGGCCAATGACACATGACCTCTTTCGCTCTTTCGCACACGAATTCAAATTCAAAGTAGAGGAAATTATTATATCTGATTTAAAAGAGGGTGTATTTTTCGCCAAGATTGTTTGCTCTAGTGAGTATGGCCAGGTTGAAATAGATGCAAGACCCTCCGATGCAATAGCGATTAGTCTTCGTTTCGATGCCGAAATTTATACTTATGAAAAGATTTTGTCTGAGGCGGGAATTGTTCTTTCAGAGGAAGATGAGATAGAAGAAATCGTACTCGAGAGTAAAGAGCCAAAGCCGTCAAAACCGAAAGAATC
>CBDUMS010000104.1:0-9988 GCA_965368405.1 uncultured Cyclobacteriaceae bacterium | reverse complement strand
ACTATGAAACAAAACTCGATTACAAATTTAATACTTATAATACTTATTTCCGGCGCCATGGCATGTGGCGGATCGGGTAGTGACGCTGATGATTCAGCAGATTTTGAAAAGCCTCAAAGTATGCTTTCTGCTGAACCTAAAACATTGGAAGAAGCGGAGAAAGGTTGGCAGACCAATATCGGTATTGGTCCGGTTAAGGAGCTAAGCCTACCAGCAGACATAGATGAGAGTTTAGTGGCGGAAGGCCAGACTATTTATGAAGCAAAGTGTACGGCCTGTCATAAAGCAGATAAACAATTTATAGGACCAGCACCAAAGGGCATCATGGAACGCAGAACTCCTGAATGGGTAATGAATATGATAATTAACCCTGAAGAAATGATTCAAAAGGATCCTATTGCAAAACAATTATTAATAAAATTCAATGGCGCACCAATGGCTAACCAAAACTTAACAGAACAGGATGCCAGGGCGGTGCTTGAATATTTTAGAACACTATAATTAAATTCAACTTAAACCTAAATTATCATGAAAAAATTACTGTATACAGTCGTTAGTTCACTAGCCCTTATATTTTTAGGTGCTTGTGGTACTGGTGGCGAAAGCACAAACACCGCCACCGAGGCATTACCCAATAATACCCCACTCGGTCAGGCATCTGTAGTAGATGAAGCATCTGATCCAAATATATTGCAGATAGCTATCGGCTCGGCAGACCATACCACATTGGTAGCGGCTGTACAAGCTGCACAAATAGAACATGTACTCGTTAATGCTGGTCCTCTCACAGTATTTGCCCCAACTAATGCGGCATTTGCGAAACTTCCTGAGGGAACTGTAGATACCTTACTCGAACCTGAAAATAAAGGAGATTTAACGACCATATTAACACGCCATGCCGCTCCGGGATCATACGACATCGAAGCACTCAAAAACGAAGCAAGAAAAGGTCGTAAACTTTATATGGCAACTGGCGATTACCTTGAAGTGACAACCGAAGGCGACGATGTGTTTGTAAACGGCGTAAAAGTATTGGCATCCGTTCAAACCTCTAACGGTATTGTAAATGTTGTCGATGAAGTAATACTTCCAAAAGAATAGCTAACTCTAACTAAATATAAATACAATGAAAATTATTAAAAACATTTTTCTCTTTGCAGCAGTAGGTGCCTTTGCACTAACCGGTTGTAATAATGGAGGACAAAAAGATAATGCTGGAGCCCTTGGTGGAAACATTGCCGAGCGTGTCTATGTAGCACCTGGTGAAAGGGATGAACAATATGCCTTTTTATCTGGTGGGTATAGTGGTAACCTCACGGTTTATGGCTTACCATCGGGTAGAATGTTCAAAGAAATACCAGTGTTTTCTCAGTTTCCAACTTCTGGCTATGGTTATTCTGAAGAAACTAAACCTATGCTAAATACTTCATTTGGGTTTGTTCCTTGGGATGACTTACATCACCCAGATATCTCTCAGACGAACGGCGAACTAGATGGCAGATGGATTTTTACCAATGGTAATAATACTCCTCGTATTGCTAGAATTAGTTTAAGCACATTTGAGACTGAAGAGATTATAGAGGTACCAAATAGTGCCGGTAACCACAGTTCTTCTTTCATAACCGAAAACACAGAGTATGTTGTAGCTGGAACGCGTTTTTCAGTGCCAGTACCACAAAGAGATATGCCTATAAATGAGTATAAAAGCAACTTTAAAGGTGCTTTAACATTTATCGCTGTTGAACCGGAGCACGGCCATATGGATATTAAGTTCCAGCTCCTAATGCCTGGTTTTAACTACGATCTTTCTCACCCTGGCAGGGACAAATCACATGGCTGGTTTTTCTTCTCTACTTACAATACCGAAGAAGCAAATAGCCTTCTTGAAGTAAATGCCTCACAAAATGATAAGGATTTCATTGCGGCGATAAACTGGAAAAAGATTGAGGATTATGTTAATAATGGCGGCGGTACAAAAATGCCAGCAAAATATGCGCACAACGTATATGATGAATCTACCCATACCGCCACTTCTACTATGAAAGATGAAGTATTAACCGTTAATCCAGTGGATGTCCCTGGCGCTATTTATTTCTTGCCTACACCAAAGTCTCCCCATGGTTGTGATGTAGATCCTACAGGTCAATATATCATTGGTTCGGGTAAACTGTCTGCAGATATCACCGTTCACTCATTTGATAAAATGATAGCGGCTATAGAGGCAGAAAAGTTTGATGGCGATGCTTATGGTATTCCAATATTAAGTTATGAAGATATCCTAGCAGGTACGGTAAAAAGTGGTGGATTAGGCCCATTGCATACTGAATTTGATGGTAAGGGTAATGCTTATACTACTTTCTTTATTTCTTCTGAAGTGGTTAAGTGGAAACTAGGTACTTGGGAAGTCGTGGATCGTAAACCAACCTATTACTCAGTAGGTCACTTAATGATTCCAGGTGGTAACTCAAGAAAGCCACACGGTAAATATTTAGTAGCGATGAACAAAATTACCAAAGACCGTTATCTGCCAACCGGACCTGAAATGGAGCATTCGGCTCAGATTTATGATATTTCAGGAGAAAAAATGGAGTTATTGTATGATTTTCCTACACATGGTGAACCGCACTATGCAGCCGGTTGCGATGCTGAATTGCTCGTCAATAATTCTAAAAAAATATACAGACTGGATGAAAATAATCACCCTTATGGTATTAAGAATTCTGCCGATGCAAAAGTGGTAAGAGAGGGTAACGAAGTGCATATTTATATGACAACTATTAGGAGCCACTTCACTCCAGATAACATAGAAGGTGTTAAGGTTGGTGATAAGGTGTATTTCCATATTACGAATCATGAGCAGGATTTTGATGTCCCTCATGGCTTCTCAATGATCGGTCAAGGAACATCAGAGATACTAATTATGCCTGGTCAAACCAAAACGTCGCTTTGGGAACCTAAGCGAGTTGGTGTATGGCCATTCTATTGTACAGATTTTTGTTCTGCTCTTCATCAGGAAATGCAAGGATACATTCGCGTTTCTCCAGCAAACTCAAACATTGAGTTGAGTTGGTCTTTAGATGAGTAACGAATGAGTTTAAAGTGGTTAAAATGGATGAATTCGTTCATTTTAACCACTTATTTTTTAATTACAGCTTTTACTTGTACGGGTTAATAAAATGAAAAAGGGAAGTATCTTAATGATTATTGGCAGTTTACTGCTATTGGGTTTGTTTGTTTTCCCGATGTGGAACATACGATTGGGTGCCCCACAATATCCCGAACCTCTGGGTATTGATATATATGTCAATGGGCTGCAGGGTGAGAGTGAGTTTGACCTACAGAATATCGATGGTCTTAACCACTATATAGGGATGAAAACCCTACCTAAGCAAGAGGATATGTGGGAGTTTTCAATATTCCCAATTGTCGTTATTGGTATGTCACTACTTGGTGCTCTTATCGGAATCCTTGGTTTTATAGGTAAACTGTCTCATAACTGGTTCCTTTCGTGGTTGATCCTTATGAGTATTCTGGCTGGACTTGGTATCTATGACTTCAATCTATGGTTAGTAGATTATGGGTCGGATCTCGATCCGAATGCAATTATGAAATTGTTAAATGCCGATGGCACGCCTATGAAGTATAATCCTCCTCTTCTTGGGCATAAGAAACTACTTAATTTCGATGCATATTCATACCCGCGCCTTGGGGGAATTATGCTTGGGATTGGTATGATTTTTACCTTCATCGGATATTATTTAGGGAAAAAATCAGCCTAGAATAAAAAGTTTTTAACACCTTAATCTGAAGAATATGTTGAGGGGCCGTAGAGGAAAGGTTTGTAGCATTTATATTGATTTGCCATTTACGCTGCCCGCTAGAAAAAATATTGAGTTATGTGAGAGTTTCACCATTAGGATCTGATGCGCTATTGAAATGGTCATTAGAGGGTGAATTGTTGAATTTTAGTTAGATAGTGACGATAGGTGCCACCTCCAATGTTAATAGGTTAATAGGAAAAGTGGCACCTTCGTTATTAATTGTTGTATCAAGAAATCGTTATTACTATGAAAAACCCTTTGATAATTAGTGCAGTAGTACTTGTCTTTTTATCATGTGATATTAAACCTGCCAAAATAAACTATGGAAAAGATGGCTGTCATTTTTGTAGTATGACGATTGTAGACAATCAGCATGCAGCTCAAATTGTTTCGGACAAAGGCAAGGTTAAGAAATATGATGCGATCGAATGTATGATTAACGATGCGAAAACAATTGCACCCGAGAACATTGGATTGATCTTAGTGAACGATTACGACGACCCTGGTGCTTTTATAGACGCCAGGGAGGCCCATTATCTTATTTCTCAGTCGATACCCAGCCCAATGGGAGCCTTTTTGTCAGCCTTTAAAGATGCGTCGGTTGCTCGCCAGGTTCAAACCGAGCAGTCGGGTGACATCTATAACTGGGAAACGGTTCAATCAAAATTAAGATAGGAACGAGTATTATATTATCTTAGCGGAGCTATACTATGACTAAGATTTACTTATCTATTTGCCTAATTCCGATCTTTTTTGCAACAGCTGTTAGAACTGTTTACGCGAACTCTATTGAGGTATGCAGTACTTGCAAAATAACTAATGTTAAAGAAGCCATAAGAATTGCTCAGAGGCATGATACCATTTATGTTCAGTCGGGTACCTATCTGGAAAATGCCATCGTAATTGATAAGCCCATTACACTCATCGGTATAGATCAGCCCGTGATTGATGGAAACTTTGAAGCCGGCATTATTGAAATAAAGGCCGATAGCGTCACCTTAGACGGATTTGTTATCCAAAAGGTTGGTGTAAGCTATACAAGCGATCATGCTGCAATATACGTGTCCAGAAGTAGAAATTTCAGCATATTAAATAATGTATTGAAGGATGTATTCTTCGGCCTTTTAGTCGAGAAATCGCATTACGGTACTATTGCGAATAACCAAATCTCTAGCCAGGCGGTTGAGCAATATAACTCGGGCAACGGCGTACATCTATGGCACTGTTCAAATATCCTGGTAAAAGAGAATATTCTGGAAAATCTGAGGGATGGTATTTACCTGGAATTTGTTACCGACAGTCAGATAGTAGAAAACCTTAGTCGTAATAACTTAAGGTATGGACTGCACTTTATGTTCTCTAACAACGACGACTATTACGACAATATATTTACTAATAATGGGTCAGGAGTGGCGGTAATGTTCTCTAAGTTCATCAACATGAAACGGAATCACTTCTACAAAAATTGGGGGACAGCATCATTTGGCTTGCTTTTAAAGGAGATATACGATGCAGAGATTGAGGATAATATTTTCGAAGAAAATACCATAGGCATCCATATTGAAGGATCTACACGAATTAACTACATCAAGAATGATTTCTCACGGAACGGTTGGGCGATAAAGATGGCAGGGGGTTGTTACGCTAACGTTTTTAATGATAATAATTTCTTAAATAACTCATTCGATGTCTCCTACAATACACAAATGAATGATAATGGTTTTGAGGGTAATTTTTGGAGCTCATATGCTGGATACGATTTAGATAAGGATGGCGTGGGCGATGTGCCTTATCGTCCTGTTAAACTATTCTCCTACATTGTTAATAGAACTCCAGAAACTATTATATTACTGAGGAGTTTGTTTATTGATATTCTTAATTTTTCTGAAAAAGTATCTCCGGTATTTACACCAGATGAGCTCGTAGATGCCACACCTAAAATGCACATGATTAATGATTGAGATTAAAGGCTTACATAAGAATTTCGGTAAGGTCGAAGTGCTCGATCAAGTTAGTCTTTCGATAGATAATGAAGGCATTTTTGCCATTCTTGGTCCAAATGGATCGGGAAAAACCACACTAATAAAAAGTATTTTAGGCATGGTACTGCCCCAGTCTGGTGAGATACTGATCGATAAGGAAAGCATTACTGGCAACTGGGAGTATCGCAATAAAATCAACTATTTACCACAGATTGCACAGTTCCCGGATAACCTCAGCGTGCAGGAATTAATTAAAATGATTAAGAACCTGCGCGATCAACCGGCCAATGATCAGGTACTAATTGATCTGTTTAAACTTTCGCCATTTCTGGATAAGAAGTTGGGTAATCTTTCCGGAGGCACGAAGCAGAAGGTAAACCTCGTGCTTACCTTTATGTTCGATTGTCCAATATTAATTCTCGATGAGCCAACTACAGGGTTAGATCCTGTCTCATTGATTCACCTAAAAGAACTCATTCGAGAAGAGAAAGCTGCCGGGAAGACCATCTTAATCACCACGCACATCATGGATTTTGTAGACTCGATGGCGGATGAAATCGTGTTCTTGCTTGAAGGGAATATCTATTTTAAAGGAACAGTTGCGGAACTCAAACAGAAGAGTGAACAGGAAGACCTGGAACATGCAATAGCAACCATATTATCGGAAAACGAATGATAAAAGTACTGCAATATAGTTTTTACGACCTTGTCCGCAGTAGATGGAGCTATGTCTACTTTATCTTCTACCTTGTTCTGGGGTTTGCATTACTCTTTTTAAACAGTAGTGTATCGAAATCTGTAATTACTTTAATGAATATCATTATTGTATTGACTCCTATGATCGGGACAATTTTCGGCGTCATGTATTTCTATAGTTCTAAAGAATTCACCGAATTATTATTAGCTCAGCCCATTAAGCGGAAGACGATCTTTTTGGGACAATACCTAGGAGTCTCGCTCTCACTTGCGCTAAGCTTAATTCTTGGGCTCGGTATTCCTTTCTTATTTTACGGGGTCTTACAATCCACCGAAATAGCCAATTTTTTATTGCTCTTGATTTCAGGATCTTTCCTAACCTTTATTTTCGTTGCACTGGCTTATAACATCGGTCTACGAAATGATAATAAGATTAAAGGATTTGGGTATGCAATCTTAATCTGGCTCTTTATGGCCGTGATTTACGACGGACTTTTCCTGATTTCGCTAATTATATTCGAAGATTATCCTTTAGATAAATTCACGCTGTTTGGAACGATGCTAAACCCGATCGACCTGTCGCGAATTCTGATTCTACTTAAACTCGACATTTCGGCCTTATTGGGTTATACCGGTGCTGTTTTTCAGAAGTTTTTTGGAACAAGCTGGGGAATAGTTAGCTCCTTGGTCATCCTTACAATCTGGACGATACTGCCCATTTATCTTATGCTTAAAAAGGCAGCCCGAAAAGACTTTTAATCAACGATTAGATGTGTTTTTAAGGAGAATGCAATTGGCTTTGCGCTGAACATGGCCTTGGTTTTAGGCCATACACCATCAAAAAGTTCTGAATTTCTGTACGCATTTAGAGCGTCTGCATCACGCCATTTGCTATAAGTGCTATAACTATTCGGATTATCGTAATCCTGCATTAACTCTAGGTATTCACAGCCATCGATTGCCCTGATTTTATGTTTAATTTCGTCGAACATATCCAAAAAATCTTTGGTTCTGTCGGATTGAAAAGTCATTTTAACAATTCTGATTAACATTATTCTTCAAATTTTATCCAAATTGGGCTATCAAACTGGAGACCGAGTAATTGCGCAGCATGACCATTTTTAATACCGACCTCTAATAAATCCATATGATTAAAAAGAACAAAACAATCTCCTGCATCTACATCAGCAGGTGAAATATTGATTTCCGTGATATGTTCTTTACCAATGCCTACGGTGAACTTCTTGTCTTTTGAGAGGATGTCAAAATCGCGTTTGGGAATATTGGTAAGTAAGTTCCCATAATGATCAATATGCGCGACATGGCCGATAATCTCTTGTTTATTCGCTTTAATAGATCGTTTAAGGAAGCGTTTCATTTCAGAATAGGGTTTCCCCACTTCTTCCAAAATTGCTCCTTCGGCTAGCCTTGCCGCTATAGGTGCCATAATATCTCGTGCAGGAAAGGTGGTGTTCTCGCCCTCTGAAATTAATACGACCTGTTCAGGTTCCCACTCTGAGATTAAACTCAGCAAGCCATTGTCGGTGCCAATGAAGAACTGGCCATCTATTTCTAACGCAATGAATCTATTTTTTGCACTGCCTAAAGAATCTACAGCAACAAGATGAATACTATGTTGTGGAAAGTTAGGGTAGGCCGAACGCAAAAGGAATGCACCATGTGCAATATTGGCAGGTTCCACATCATGGCCGATATCTAAAATCGTAAGACTTGAGTCCAGAGCAAGCAATTTCGCCTTTAAAATAGCGACATAGGCATCACGATGTCCGAAATCTGTAGTAAGCGTGACTATTGCCATAGAACCAAAAAACTGATCTCCGTAGAATTGATTGGCGTAAAATTAGTTAAAATTTAGCCATATTTGAGGTGTTATAAACATTATAAGATTGGTAGAAAAAGTAATCATCCTTGATAATATTTCACTCCCTGATTTTCTTGGGGTAGAGAATAGGAATATTGGTTATCTGGCTGGAGCATTTCCACAGAGTAAAATAATTTCTCGCGGTAATGAGATTCAGATCAAGGGGTCCACAGAAGAAATTGATAAGATCGGTGAAATCTTGCAATCCCTAATTGATCATTATCACAAGTTTGGTCGGATTAATGAAGATAATGTCGATAGCTTCATTAAGGAAGAGGAGGCTCATCACTTACATCATAGTAGTGAGGAGGCATTGGTTTATGGCTCCAGAGGAAATGTAATAAAGCCAAAGTCGATTAATCAAAAACTGCTGGTTGATACGGTATATAAAAATGATCTCGTGTTTGCCATCGGACCGGCAGGTAGTGGTAAAACTTATATCGCCGTTGCATTGGCCGTTCAGGCGTTGAAAAACAGAGAGGTAAAGAAAATTATCATTACCCGACCAGCTGTTGAGGCTGGCGAAAGCCTTGGCTTTCTCCCAGGCGATCTAAAGGAGAAAGTAGACCCATATTTGCGGCCTGTTTATGATGCGCTCGACGATATGGTGCCTAAGGAGAAACTACGCTATTACCTCGAAAACGATATAATTGAAATCGCACCACTCGCCTATATGCGAGGCAGAACATTGCATAAAGCATTTATACTGCTCGATGAAGCCCAGAACACCACCCATATGCAAATCAAAATGTTTTTAACACGCATGGGGCCGCAGTCTAAAGTGATTGTTACTGGTGACACAACGCAAATAGACCTACCAAATAATCAACACTCTGGTTTACTAGGTGCGATTAATCTTATCAAAGATATCGAAGGGATTGGTGTGGTTATTCTGGAGGGGAAAGATGTCGTGCGCCATAAGTTAGTTAAAAAAATTGTCGCGGCTTACGATAAGATTAGTAAGAAATAATCCGTTAGTATACATTGGAAAATAGCTGATCATTTTCTAATTTAATGGTCATGTTTTTCTGGTTGAAAGTTCCATTTGTAAGGGCGACCATCTTTCTTATCGCTGGGATTCTGCTCTTTCTTACAGACACTGTTGGGCCACTCTTCATTGGGCTTACCACAGCATTAACTCTTGTCTTTTTAATGGTAGTGCATCTAAAAAAAGGCGCTATCTTGCTCAGTCGCAATATGCTTGTTGCCATAGCCACGATGCTTCTTTTTATGGGCATAGGGTTTTTTCTGGCACTGAAAAAATCAGCTGCTAACAATGAAACTAATCTTATTCATTTAACTGATATTTCCGCATATCAGGGTACTATAACAAGCGACCCCCAAAAGAAGGGGTTGTATCAGCGAGCTACATTGTCGGTAGAGTATACAAGGGCAAATGAATGGCAAAAGGCCTCAGGTAAAGTTTTGATCTATATTAAGCCGAAGGATACTACTTTAATGATGTTTGGGGATAAGCTCCTAATTAAAGGTTCTCCATTTAGAGTCCAAGAGCCTCGTAATCCGCATGAGTTCAACTACAGAAAGTATCTTGAGACTAAACAGATATATCATCAACAATTTGTTGATACTGCCAACTGGCTATTTAT
>CBDUMS010000103.1:0-10000 GCA_965368405.1 uncultured Cyclobacteriaceae bacterium | reverse complement strand
GCTGGGGAAATGTTGGTGCAGCGGCCGGCTTTTTTCTTGCGAAGGCAGGGGTGAAAATCGTTGCCATTATGGACGGCCATGGCGGTGTAATTACTCCAGAAGGAATGGGAGAACAGGAGGTGGTCGCATTAATGGTAAATCGTGATGGCCACAAGCTGCGATCCGAAAGCATTATATCATTCGAAGAAGCGCGAGAAAGAATCTGGGCTACTGGTGCGGAAATATTTGTACCCGCAGCGGGTTCTCGATTAGTGAGCCAAAATAATATCGCAACCTTAATTAATCATGGGTTAGAAGTTATCGCCAGTGGTGCCAATGTGCCCTTCCAAGACGATGAAATCTTCTTTGGCCCTACCCTTAAATATGCCGACGAGTCGGTAGCCGTGATCCCAGACTTTATAGCAAATTGTGGCATGGCACGTGTCTTTGCTTACCTCATGGAGAAAGATGTTGAACTCACGGATGAAGCTATTTTTACCGATACTTCCGAAATTATCCATCAGGCTCTCAGCAATGTGCACGAGGTAAATCATGCGAATACGGGCATAACCAGCAAAGCATTAGAGTTAGCCATCGGACAATTAATTTGAGAATCAAGCGCGAAAACACTAAATTGAAAGACAAAATTTAAAATTATGCCGTTCTATCAGAAAAGAGGAAGCATACCCGCCAAGAGGCATACCGTGTTTCGTCAGGAAAACAATGAACTCTATCAAGAAGAGCTTTTCGGAACAGAAGGCTTCAGTGGGATGTCTTCGATTCTATATCATATTCACCCACCTACCCAAGTGGCCGAAATGGGTGAAAGCTATTCGATTGCTCCAGAAGTTGGTGTTGAACATAATTTGAAAGCACTTAGTTTTCAGGGATTCGATATACCGAAGGCTGATGATTATCTGAGCAGCAGAACAGTGCTCTTCTTCAATAATGATCTGAACATAGGTCTTGCAGCACCCACCTCCTTCTCCGATGGATATTTCTTTAAGAACGCCGATGCGGACGAGATGATTTTCATTCATCAGGGCGAAGGTACTTTTAAATCTCCCTTTGGTGAGCTAGACTTTTGCTATGGAGATTATCTGATTATTCCTCGTGGCACGATTTATCAACTTGATTTTAAAACCAAGGATAACCGCTTGTTATTTCTGGAATCGTTTAGTCCTATCGTAACACCCAAGAAATATCGAAATAATGTTGGGCAATTATTAGAACATTCTCCATATTGTGAACGTGATTTTAAGCTGCCCAGGCATATGGCAACTAAAAACGAACAAGGTGAGTTTAGAATTTTGATCAAAAAGCAAAATCATATCCATCCGTTCACCTACCAAAACCATCCGTTCGATGTTGCGGGCTGGGATGGCTATAATTATCCTTATGCCATTTCAATTCATGATTTTGAGCCCATTACAGGTAGGATTCACCAACCCCCGCCGGTTCATCAGCAGTTTGAGGGTCATAATTTTGTAGTTTGTTCATTTGTGCCCAGGTTATATGATTATCATCCAGATTCGGTGCCAGCACCCTACCATCATAGTAATATCGATTCCGATGAGTTACTCTATTATGTAGATGGTGATTTTATGAGCCGAAATAATGTGGCTAAAGGCCAGCTTACTCTGCACCCCGGCGGTATACCCCATGGGCCGCACCCCGGTACGATCGAGAAAAGTATTGGTAAAAAAGGCACCGAAGAACTGGCTGTGATGATCGATCCGTTTCGACCGATGAAAATAACCAAAGCAGCATTAGAAATCGAAATCCCTGATTATTATAAGTCTTGGATTTGATATAGTAGCTAGATTTTAAGTATTGAGTAGTTAGAGCATTATCAAATTAAGTAATTAACTCATGGAAGAATTAAAGAATAAATCAAACACAACGTATGGGTTAGAAAAAATATTCCCAGAAGCGGAGGATTTTTTACCCTTGAACGGGACCGATTATGTTGAGTTGTATGTAGGGAATGCTAAGCAAGCGGCTCACTTTTATAAAACAGCTTTTGGCTTTCAATCGCATGCCTACTCAGGACTAGAAACAGGCGTTAAGACACATACTTCTTATGTAGTGCGTCAGGATAAAATTACCCTTGTGCTAACCACACCTTTCGAGTCCGATTCTGACATTGCGACTCATCTCAATAAGCATGGAGATGGTGTAAAGGCCATCGCACTATGGGTAGATGATGCCAAGAAATCATTCGAAGAAACCGTAAAACGCGGCGCAAGACCATACCTCGAACCAAGAACGGAAACTGATGAGCATGGTGAAGTGGTGCGATCCGGTATTCATACCTATGGCGATACGGTTCATATTTTCGTTGAAAGAAAAAACTATAATGGCGTCTTCCTACCCGGTTTCGTTAAATGGGATTCTCACTATAATCCAGAGCCCGTAGGATTACGCTATATCGATCATATGGTGGGCAACGTCGGTTGGAATGAAATGAATGTTTGGGCAGAATTCTATAATAAAATAATGGGATTTGCCAATCTCATCACTTTTGATGATAAGGATATTTCGACGGACTACACTGCCTTGATGAGTAAGGTGATGACCAATGGGAATGGCAGAATTAAGTTTCCAATAAATGAACCTGCTGAAGGTAAAAAGAAATCTCAAATCGAAGAGTATCTCGATTTTTATAATGGTGCGGGGTGTCAGCATATTGCGGTAGCTACTAATAATATTATAGAAACGGTGCGCGCGATGCGCGATCGCGGCGTGGAATTTCTTTATGTACCTGGCACGTATTACGATACCGTACTGGATCGTGTCGGTGACATCGATGAAGAGCTAACCAAGCTTAAAGAATTGGGCATTATGGTTGATCGCGACGACGAAGGGTACCTGCTACAGATATTTACCAAACCTGTCGAAGACCGGCCTACCCTCTTTTTTGAGATAATCCAACGAAAAGGTGCGCAATCGTTTGGCAAAGGCAATTTTAAAGCCCTTTTTGAGTCGATAGAAGCAGAACAGGCTCGAAGGGGGACGCTGTAGGAGACGGGAGAGAGAAGACCGCATCGCCTTCGGCAAGCCTATGGCGACCGAAGGGAGACGGGAGACGGCAGACCGAAGAGAAATAAATTTTGAAATAATTGAAAGCGTTATAATGAAGAGCTGGTTAGAAATTGATTCAAATTCAGATTTTAGTATTCATAATTTTCCTTTTGGGATTTTTCGGGTAGACCATGATCACCCAAGAGCGGGGTCTGCCCTTGGTGATTTCGTGATCGACCTGCACTACCTGCATTCAGAATTTTTCTTTGAAGGCATTGACTTGCCCACTGATATTTTCTCGCAACCCACCCTCAATAGTTTTATAAACTTAGGTAAAGCCACCACAAACAAGGTTCGCGAACGACTTATCGACCTTTTTTCAGCAGCCAACCATGAAATCCAATCTAATGCCGAGTATAAAAAAAATGCCCTGATTCCAATGAACTCCGTGGCGATGTTAATGCCGGTGCATGTGCCAAACTATACTGATTTCTATTCGAGCATAGAGCACGCTACTAATATCGGATCGATGATTCGCGATCCAGAAAATGCCTTAATGCCTAATTGGAGGCATATTCCTGTGGGCTATCATGGGCGAGCATCTTCAATTATCCCATCGGGCACGGCTATACATCGTCCGAAAGGACAAACCAAAGCTCCCGACGCGGCAGTGCCCAGTTTTGGCCCAACCAAGCGGCTCGACTTCGAATTGGAAATGGCATTTATTACCGGCAAGTCTAGTGACCTGAGTGATACGATAAGCACCGACAATGCAGAAGATTATATTTTCGGATTTGTTCTTTTTAATGATTGGTCAGCTCGTGATGTCCAAGTATGGGAATATGTTCCACTAGGTCCATTTCTTGCCAAGAATTTTGCCTCTTCCATTTCCCCTTGGATTGTGACCCTGGAAGCACTCGCTGATTTTAGAGTTGCTGGCCCGCAACAAGAACCAGCCGTATTGCCCTATCTGCAATACCAAGGATCTAAGAATTTCGACATTAACCTGGAGGTGGCTATTCAGCCAGAGAATAATGAGGAGGAAGTTGTATGTCAATCTAACTTCAAGTACATGTACTGGAATATCGCTCAACAGTTAGCGCACCACACTGTGAACGGCTGTAATATTGAAGTTGGCGATATGTACGCCTCCGGAACCATAAGTGGACCAACTCCCGATTCTTATGGTTCGATGATGGAGTTGGCCTGGAAAGGCACAAAGCCCATCTCCTTAAAAAGCGGAGGACAGCGAACCTTTATTGAAGATGGAGATGCTGTAATCATGCGAGGTTTTGCCGAGAAAGAAGGTAAGCGTGTAGGCTTTGGCGAAGTAAGAACAAAAGTTCTGCCTGCTAAGTAAGGATTTCGTAGTAAATTAGATTTCTATATAATTTCTACCATGTTCAAGACATTCGACCCATCGAAGTTAACCGTACCCGAGGTACATAAACTCCTCCTCGGTGCTGTGGCACCACGCCCTATTGCTTTGGCCAGTACCATTGATAGTCATGGAAATGTAAATCTTAGCCCTTTTAGCTTCTTTAATGTGTTTAGCGCCAATCCGCCAATACTAATATTTTCGCCAGCGCGCCGGGGTAGAGACAATTCCACAAAAGACACTTTCGATAATGTACTCGAGGTAAAAGAGGTTTGCATCAATATGGTTAATAATGCCATAGTACAACAGATTTCGCTGGCCAGCACCGAATACCAAAAAGGAGTAAACGAATTCAAGAAGTCAGGCTTAACTGAATTGGCTTCCGAAAAAATTGGCCCACCGCGTGTGGCGGAATCGCCGGTATCATTTGAATGCAAAGTAATTGAGGTTAAGCCACTCGGCGATCAGGGTGGAGCTGGGAATTTGGTTATCGCCGAAGTTATACAAATGCATATATCAGCTTCTATACTCAATGAGGATAATCATATTGATCCGTTAAAATTAGACCCCGTTGCCAGAATGGGTGGCAATTGGTATAGTCGCCTAGCTAAAAATACCGTATTTGAGGTTGCTAAACCGCTTCAGAAACTGGTTATAGGAGTTGATGAACTACCCAAAGAGATTCGAGAAAGCTCAGTTTTAACCGGTAATGACCTGGCCATACTCGCCAATATCGAAAAATTGCCCGAGCCTAAGCAATTACATGATGCTTATGCTAAACTCAGTCGTGATGAGAAAAATTTTGATTCGCTAGCCGCAAGGCATGAGGTTGCTCAAAAAGCAATTGCATCTGGGCATTTAGATAAAGCCTGGGCTATATTGCTCTTAAATTAAGACAAGGCATATGAACCCAATGCATGAAAAGTACGTTAAATATGCAATAGATCTATCGAGTAAATATGATTAGACTTTCCCTTCTACTTTCTTTATTCGTGGCCTTTGAGGCTATCGCACAACCTGTGGTGGAGCATTATGAAAATGGTCAGATAAAGCACCAGGGAGAAATGGAGGCTGGAAAAAAATCTGGAATGTGGGAGTACTACTACCCCTCTGGCGTAAAAGAGGCCATCGAATATTTTAAAGATGGTCAGCTGAATGGCACCGCATCGAATTTCGATTTTGATGGCAATTTAATAACCAAAGAAAATTGGGTTAATGGCACGCTGCAGGACTCCTCCTTCTATTTTTACCCATCGGGAATGATCGAAAAAAAGGGCATTTATAAAAATGGCGCTTATGAAGGACTTTGGCTGTTTTATTATGACAATGGCTCCCTCCGAAAAAGCCTCGAATACCACCAGGGTTTACCCGATGGTGAATGGTTTTATTATGATGAATCAGGAAAATTGCTTCAAGACGGGCAGTATAGCAATGGACTAGAGGAGGGCGAATGGCTATTTTACTCAAAAAAAGGCTGGCTACTCTACTCAGGTTCCTACAAAGAGGGGAATCGCAGTGGCGACTGGTATATTTATAATAAACGAGGCAAGAAAAAACTTATTGATTATTCGAGTTGGGAGTTCTAAAATGCGCTGGTAATCGCGAAGAACAAACCATTCTCTCCTATCGAATTGAATGAGTATTCAAAGCGCATAATAATATCATATAAGGTAACCACATCAAGCCCAATACCGCCACCAAGCAATAACTGGTCTGCTAATCGCTGATTGCCTTCATAATTGATAACATTGGAAGCATAGCCCACATCAAAATAAGTCTTTAGATAAAAAGCATAGGGAAAGTGTCTGAATTGCTGTAATGGAAATTTCTTTAATTCTGTACTGCCCGAAAAGATGTCGTATTTAAGTGAGGTCTTATTAATAACATAATTCTGGCCGTGGATCACATATAATTCGTACCCCCGAACCACGTCATTGCCGAAGCCCAATCCATTCAGCATCGAATAGGGCTGATCATTGGGCGTACTTATATAAGCCGAAGTGTAGTTAGAGAAGTAGAATTTATTTGGTAATTTCCAGAACTGCGCATAGCTCGCCCTGAAGTTGAGCAGGTTTACATCGCCAAAGACACCAAGTCCCGATTTTTCTACCGATGCCGTTAAACGGTACCCGTCTAATGGGTATGCTACGATATCCCGCTTATCATAGCTAAATTTATATTTAAGGTTAAAGTATTGCTGTCGCTTATTCGAAAGGGTATGATAATTCGGATTTAGTTGAAAGATTGTATCGGCCACTTCGCTGTCGCTGTACGCAAAATCTACAAAATGCCTGGCGTAGAAAGAGTTCCTCCGAACATAGTTTATACCCGTAAATATGTTGGTCTTAAGGATATCTTCGGACTCCAGAAAGACTCTATTATTATTAATATTATCATAATGCAGATTCTTGTATTCGATAAACTTCACAAAGAATCCCAGCCCATTTTGCTGGCTCCTATCGATATAAGGCACATCGTATTGAAACTCATAACGACGCGAAAATCCAAACTGTGCAGTAAGGGTCATGCGCTCGTTCATCCCCCTCATATTAAAATGATATAGACTTAGACCATAGATTATTCGGCTTAGATCGGCATTATGATTTTCTACCCAATCGTTAAAGTTTCGGTCAATAATATCAATAAGGGGAATTGGGAACAAATACCATCGTTCATCTACCTGCACAACAATATCTATTTTCTCCATGTCGAGCTCTAGAATAGAGACCTCAACCGTATTGAACAAATTGGTATTATAGATTTTGTTCCTATCGAAATCAAGCATTTCGCGCAGTCCTTCAAATTTATAGTATTTACCAATTTCTACGGATAATTCTCGTAGGATGATCTTATCCTTCGTCTTGCGATTACCCGTAATAAAAATATTATCGATAAGAACCTCACGGGTATTCTCTGCGGCCACGGAGTCTACTGGAACAGCACCAGGAGACTGATTAGATTGAGCAGCACCGGTTAGGCAAGTGAATATAAGCAAGAACACCAGTACAATGCTGGCACCTCTACTTACAACTAGCCCTTTATCACCCATGCCAAATGATCTCCTAAATATTACTCAAGGGACAAAAGTAACAGTATAGGCGCACTTCACAATATCTAAACACCAATTCAGGGGATGTTATAGAAAATGCGTAATCTTAACGCAGAAACTTCTCTTAAAAAATCATGTGATTCCGGCAGGTTTCGATTAATCAGCAATAAGTGCCCCTCTAGCCTGATCTTTTCTGTAATTCGTGCCCCTGCTATTGCTGTAACCCACTCATGATCAAACCATTGCCCTTCTTCGGAGGTGTTAATATTTCGAAGAATTTCTATACTGGCTGAGGCGTAAAAGCGATTTCCCGAGTTCAGCACGCTAAATTTCGGTGAGTAAAGCCCTAAACGATAGCGACAACGTCCAATAAATACGGTATTCGATTCCGGATAAGTAAACCAACGTTGATTAACGCCAAAACGATGTTTAAATTTAAAACCTCCTATTTGTGGCCAAACAATCGTAAAATATTGTGCCAATCGAAACTCCGTACTTCGAAAACTACGCTCACGCCAGCTAATGAATTCCGCTGCACCAACACTAAGCTTTAGCTTGTCATGTAGATCTAAATTCAGAAATCCTCTGAAATATGTTTGTTTAATGGTAATGGCCGGCTCCGTCCGATAACCAATTTCTGTGGTGAGTTTAACCTTATTGAGCAGTGTGAAGGTAGGGTTTATATCGATCCAGTATTGGCGATGATTTAGCGATTGGGCAATCCCATGTCCGGAAGCAAATGAGAGCAGTACGACTAAACAAAAAATATAAAAGGGGTTCGATAAAAACTTGAACATTGCATGAGCGTTGAATAATGTTTCAAAACCTTTGCAAATCTATTGGTGGCTAAAAGCCAAGAACATGACTAAGGTCAGTTTAGGACAAGATTAATGTCATGAAAACAGCCTCTATTTGCTCTATTCTATGTTTATTTATCTAAATTATGTTGAATATTATCTAAATTGGTAATACACGCGGACCCGAATAAGATCAATATTTCGAATGAATTTTTGAATCACCGGATCATTTAATGCCATCACCTGAAATTGCAGTTCTGTACGTAATTTCTCGGATAGTAAACTGCCTATACCAATCATAAATCTATCGCCGTTTATTAGTACGCTGACGTCCTCATCGTTTAAGTCACGAAGTAGCTCTGCATTTGCTTTGATATAGAAAGGAATGTTGCTTCCGAAGAGACGAAAATCGGGTGACCTTAGCCCCAACCGGTATCGCGCCCTATGAACAAACTGATTATCTCTTAAATCGTTAAACCTAAATATCCGCTGCTCTAGGCCAAAGCGGTGTTGAAATTTAAACTTTCCTAGGCTGGGCCAATTAACAAACAGAAATTGGAAGGTGCGAAATTCTGAAGAGTTAAAGAATTTTGTGTTCCACGTAATAAACTCTGCTAGTCCAAGGTCGAAACTTAATATTTGATTTGGCGAAAATCTTGCAGCCCCCCTTATTAAAAATGATTGTGCACTGCTTTCGGGTTCAATGCGATAACCTATATCGCCCACAATTTTAAATCGCTCGGAGAGACGTATTCGCGGATTGAAATCTGTCCATATTTGAAAATTTGGATCTGACTGTGACCAAGATTCAGTAGCCGCAGTAAAAACTAATAAGCCCAATATTACAATGACCCTGGCCATTCTGAGTTAAAGCGTTAAGGGTTAGGAATACTCCTGCAAATTAACCTAAAATAATAATGTGCAGCTCAAAAGAATAGCTCAGATTCGCATCGAACTTATAAATTATGTAAATTTCCTAATTGTATTGCTCTTATTAGCATGCGAATGAGAACTAAGCAACAACCAAAACCTGTAAATCATGAATCCGATTCTTAAGAATATTCTGGCCGTAATCCTTGGTTTTATACTCGGGAGCGCCGTAAATATGGGGCTAATTATGATTAGTGGATCCGTTATTCCTTTGCCCGATGGGGTTGATCCTGCCGATATGGAAAGCCTAAAGAATAATATGCATTTATTCGAAGCCAAACACTTCATTTTCCCATTTCTTGCCCATGCCTTAGGTACGCTAGTAGGTGCTTTTGTTGCCGCCAAAATAGCAGCAACGCATCAATTGAAATTTGCCATTGGTATAGGGGCTTTTTTCTTAATTGGTGGCATAATGAATATATTCATGCTCCCTTCTCCTATTTGGTTTACAGTATTAGATCTTGGTGCAGCCTATTTGCCTATGGGTTATATTGGTGGGCGCTGGGCAATTGGAAGAAGGCCCAATTAAGCACTTATTTTGTTTCAAAAGCCAATATGAAGACTACGTTATTTAATTAAACATGAAGAAAACCCATTTAGCCCGGACCATACTCCTTAGCTTATGCATACTCCTATGCACTAGCCTGTTAGTTCGTGCCCAGAATGAAATAATCGACAAAAGATTATTTATTGGGGGTGGTGCTCTGCCAGAGGAGATGTACGGCGAATTCTTAAAACTAACCGGCACAGATGCGAAACTGGTGGTAATCCCTACCGCAACCGGAAGCGAGATCGTCAACAAAAAAATAATAGAGCGCTGGCATACACGTGGCTTCACTAATG
>CBDUMS010000102.1:0-10242 GCA_965368405.1 uncultured Cyclobacteriaceae bacterium | reverse complement strand
ATTCGGTTGCTTTCCGTTCCTGGTGTTCCAGCTTCCGTGAGCATCATTGCGCCATCTTCCATACGGTATTTATCAACCCATTGAAATCTATCGATCTGATCTTGGTGGTATCGGATACCAAAATCAAGTAGATGACTAATACGGCCACCCGATAAATCTAATTGCGCGATAGATTGAATACCTTGAGCATAATAGGACCTGTTGTTCGCTTTAAGGGATAATGCATCATCACGTTGGCTTGTCTGTCCCGTCAGAATGGCGTACTCTTCAGTATAGGTCTCTGGGTCTTCGAGGATTGCTGCGATCCCGGTGTACCCTAACGAATCAACTGTTTTAACCTTGTCCAGTTTGTACCAGTTTCTGGCAAAATCAGTTCTATAAATTGATGTGTTTATTTTGAGGTTTTCAACCGGGCGTATGTAGTGAGTCAGCACCAGTTGACTTTGATCAGTCTTCATTATATCCCTTTGCGATGCCGAATATCTCCTAAACGGGTTTTCATGGAAGTCGGAATCGGTTAAGCCCAGATAAGTTTCATTGCTGGTTTCAATATATTTCGCAACTTTTAACGTGAGCGACTGATATACTTGGGCGTCTTCTCGTGAGTTGTACCTAAATTTAAATAAGTAGTCTTCTGTTTTAAATCCGGTGTTGTCTCCATTGTCAAGTTCTTTAAATCCATTCGAAGCAGATTGGTAAGTTTCTCCCAAAAAACCGAATTGTTCTGTAGCATCGCCAACAAATGCATGAACACCACGTTGTCCGTAGCTTCCACCAAATAGTTTTACCCTGCCAAATAATTCATTAGGGATGGCGGTGGACATTAAGTTTAAAGCTCCTCCTGTCGTATAAGGTCCATATTTAATTTGTGAAGAACCTTTTCTTACCTCAATCCCTTGCATTCTTCCTGTAGTAGGAAAATAGTAAGCGGCGGGCGCTACATATGGAGCTGGCGCCATCAGAATACCATCTTCCATTAATGTGATTTTAGAGCTTCTTTCTACTCCCGTACCCCTAAAGCCAATATTTGGTCGCAAGCCAAACCCTTCTTCATCCTGAATGTTCACCCCAGGAATATTTCTAAGAATACGATGGATATCGTTATAGCTAAATTTCTCTAACTCTTTCGGTGAAATATAGTGGGCTGAGCCCGTAAGATCGCCAACCTTCGTCATACCACCGGTTATTGAATTCGCTTCGATAACCGCTCCTTTTAGAAAATAGAGCTCCTCTTCAAGTTTAAACTCTAATTCCAGATTCGATTCCTTAAGTTCAATCTCCTTTATTATTGTGGTGTAGCCAATCATTCGTATGGTAATCGTATGGCTCCCAACGGGCACATCCTCTAATAAAAAAACACCATTGCCATCAGTTACAACACCCATTTTAAGTTCATCTACGATTACATGAGCTCCGGGCATTCCATCGCTTGTTTTTTCATTGATTACTTTTCCTGAAATGGTAACTACTTCTTCGGTGCCTGCAAAGGAGGCGAAGGAAAAGAGCAGGGATAAAACTATTATATACAGTTTCATGAAGGCTTGTTTTTATTTGGACTAATTCTAAATAACAAAGATAGGATTGCACCATGAGGTAGCCAATACCATAAATCTTGGTTTTCTGCTAATGAAATTTGGGTAAGGGGCTACTTAATTTTAGGTAGGAGGTGACCTTTATGCTGTTTTTCTAGTAGGTTTGATTAGGCCTAGATTTACTGCTGCAAGAACCATATCTGTAGAGGCATTCACACCAAGCTTCTTCATCATATTCTTCCGGTGAGTATAAATAGTATGCTGGCTAAGGTAAAGTTGGGCTGCTATCTCTTTAGTTGAGTTACCTTTGCCTATAAGCTGAAGAATTTCAACTTCCCTTTCTGTTAAGTTATTTGGTCGAACTAAATCAGGTTTATCTTCAGTCCTATCAATAAAAACCTCTAAAATTCGATTACAGAAAAACCTTTCATTTTTAGCGGTGGCAATAATGGCATTAACAATTTCCTGTTCGCTGCAGTTTTTGGTTACAAAACTATTAGCACCAAGTTCTATCGACTTAAAGATATTGCCCCTAAATAAGTCAGATGAAATAATAAGAATATTGGTTTCAGGTGAAACCTGCTTTATTTCCTGAAGAAGCTCTAATCCGAAACCTTTTGAGAGGTAGTCTAAGATAACAACATCTGGCTTATAGGTGTCTGCTGCCCGCAGTACACCCTGTCGTTTATCAACCTGTTCTTTAAGTTCAAAACTCGAATGGGCACTAATCAATTGTTCTAAACCACACCTTATCAGAAACTGTGCATCACCTACGACTATATTAATCTTCTTCACTTTAATTAGAATAATTCTAAATAAACTCAAAGTTAGATTAACTGCTATTCTAATCAAAGGCTGATGGCATAAAGCGCAACAGCAAGAACTTTAAAATGTAAGGTTCAATCCTATAATGACATTGATACCCAGTTCATCCGCAAAATAACGCAGTCTATTGAGGTAATCGCGGTATTCTATATTAAGCATGTTCTCCACTTTTAGATTAAGGTCTAAATGTGACTCTCCTAATTCAAATCCGGTTCCTGCATTAAGCGAGAGAAGAAAATACCCATCAGGAGGAGGAAGAAAATCCTGCTCCAACATTAATCTGGTTTGCTCGAAAACATACCTTCCTTCTAACCCAATCTTATTGTCAAGAAAGTTGGCGCTATTCTCAGGCTTATAAATGAAGGCGGCAGTAATATTATCCGGAGGGATATACACTAAGGGGATGTCGTTGGTGATATCTTGCCCACGAACCGCGGCATAAACGACATTAGCGGTAAAGTTTTTAGACGGGTTATACGCCATGGTAAGGTCGAGGCCGTAAATATGGGCATCGGTCTGCTTGTAAATGAATACCGGAAAAGCACCACGAATTGTTAAACGGAATTCGTCCTGTGGTTCCAGAAAAATATAATCCCGAATATCCTGATAATAACCTAAGCCTTGAAAATAGAGTTTATCGGATGCTCTCCAATCAACCGATAGAACAGTTTTAATCGAATTTTCGGGGACCAGACCAGGAGTGCCTTCTTCTATCCCACTAACCCCCTGGTGTAAACCATAACTATATAATTCGTTAACCTCTGGCGATCGTTGTGCATAGCTAAGATTTAGGCTAAGATTTAATGCTTGCGAAAAAGCCTTCTTTATACCCGCATTTGCTCCGTAATTGTGAAAGTTGTGATAGTAGCGCTCTATCTCTCGCGGGAGCGTTCGCGAAATGGCCACTACCTCCAGGTCACGAAAATCATATCGAGTTGCCGCCTCGAACAACCAACTATTCCGGGTAAGTTGCCAGATAGCAAATCCTGATACCATTAATGATTGATAATCTGGAATTAAGGGTAAAATCCCCGTCTCCGGCAGGTTGGTATTATTGGTGTATATGGATTGAATTCCAAACTTGAGATTCCCATCCTGTGAATAGTCTAGATCATAGAGCGCATCAAAATTATGAGAATATAACTTCAAGCTAAGTGCAGGTGATTCTGAGCGACCGCCTCTTCTTACATCAAACTCTCTTCGTTTATCGAGCTGTCCTCCATAGCGGAATGTGAGCAACTTATTGTCGGCAATAAAGTACTCCGTTTCTAGCTTGAACAGGTGATGGTTGACCCGTTGCGATGGAGGGTTAATCGTATAAGAAAATTCATCTTTGGTAAAAAAAGGCTCATCTCTTCCTATCGCTTCTTCTAAGTCGGAGAGGTTGCTGATGTGAGAGCCCCGCAAAATTCCAATATTAGAATTAAACATACTGTAGTAAGCAGAGGTAAACCACTTCTTCCCAAAACTCCGCTCGAGTTGGGCCGATAGGTTAGCTTCTCGATGCCCTGTATTCGTGAGATAGTAATTCGGTGTTTGGTTATCACCAATGTATTTTACGGTACCTGATATCCGCCAGGCTGCCCAGTTATCAGAACGTTCAATTTGAGTATTTAGGGTACTTCCTAAACCATTGCTCTGAAAAACATAAGTAGCCTTCCCGTGGAGGTGCGGATCTTTCTTGATTCGATAAGGGTCGACCATTACAACACCACCAATTGCGCTGCTGCCATACTGCAAAGCCCCTGCTCCTTTAACCACCGAAATATGATCGGCCACGAACGGGTCAATTTCAGGAGCGTGGTCATTGCCCCACTGCTGCCCCGCTTGAATGATCCCATTATTTAGAATTGTGACACGATTGCCATATAACCCATGAATAATGGGTTTGGAAACCCCAGAACCAGTTCGAAGAACACTTACTCCCGATATCCCTTCTAATACATCGGCCAGGTTTTTGTTTCCTTTGCGTCGAATACTCTCCTGATCCACAACATGATGTGCTTCTGTTGTTTTTTCAGATTTATCGCCATGAACGACAATCTCATTTAGGAGTTCGTTATACTCACCTAGCTTAAACTCAACAACAACATTTTCACTAAGTGCGATGTATTCCGTTGTTGATTCATATCCGATAAAGGATATTTCAACGTGGTACTCTCCCGGACATAGTTTCGGAATGATGAAGTTACCGTGAACATCGCTTATTGCCCCTTTTGTTTTGTCTTCCTGAATTTGAAGCGTAGAAAAGCTTAACGGTTCGCGACTTGCCTTATCCACTACTCTCCCCCTGATAGACAAATTGCAGTTTTGCCCCACAACAATTGTGTGAATCAGGAGGAAAGTAATCAGTGGAAGTATTCGCACTCTTTAGCGAATTATAACATCGAAGGTAACCTGAATGTCGGTTTCACCGCCTGCATTATCTGCAGTGCCATCATTTGGCTTAGTGGGCTGATGGCGCAAAATAACCGTTAGAGAGCCCGTTGATGCCACACCTGTCATGGAAGATGTGATAATACCAATAGGGTTTCCATTACTGTCTTGATCTGTATATGAAAAACTAAGGTTTGCATCTGAAATTTGATAAAACAGCTGGTGTTCATCTCCTTCTTCTTCCACTTCTTCAGTGATATCCTCAGGAGGCGTTTCCAACTCGTTCAATAATTCCAAGGTACACGTATAGCTGGTATTAGGAGCTAGAACGCCCGATGTAATTACAGGTGCATTTCCGCCATCACCATCCAGATCCTGAAAAGAAAACTCAACAGGGCTTCCTCCACCTACAGGCTGAAAGCTTAATTTTAGCGTGGTAATTAGTTCTTCTTCGTTTGGAATAATCGGGTCTTCCTTTTCACAAGCAATAAACCCGATTGAAAATAATAATAGTATTGAGATTAATAATGAATTTTTCATTTATTCAATTTCTTAGTAAAACATAATTTGTTTGCCATAGAATGGCGTAATGCTAAGAAATAAATGGAGGACCCCGGTTTTGTCCTGATCTAAGGGATCGATCAACAGGAGAATCTTCGTACTGAAAAAAGCCGAGTTGCCTGGTTTCTGGTTTGAGCAATATTTTCTCAGGACCAAGCAGAGCTGGCTTCGAGCTTGAAGCGATTGCACATAACTCACATTGAAGGTTATTGTCCTCAATAAAATGCGACTCATGATCGCAGCCGTTTACATTATCAGCGTGAACAAGTTTTAAGTGGCATGCATTATCTGCCTCTAAGCAAATTTCTTCTCCATCTGCGTGGTGTAGCAAATGAATCGGATTGCCAATCAGCGCAAAAATATATGCTAACATAAAGAATGCTGCAGCGGCAGTCTGGATTCTCCTCTTTATGGTCGCACTCCTAATCATCTTACAAAGCTAACTAAAACTATCTTAAACAGATGTTAAGTAAACGCGTCTAAGCGCACTATTGTTCCAAGAGATTAAAAATCGCCAGCGTACTTAAGGTCATAATTCGACTCGGCCATTAAAAACGCATGCGATATACGGTTAAGCTGGCGTATATGAATATAATCATGGGCAAGCCAATTATGCAGAAAGTAAGCTGCGGTAACTGCTCCCATTTTAGGGTGATGGTGCGCACTTTCCCAGTTAGGGTTATCTAAAGACGAGAGGAACTCAATAGATTTTTCTCGCTCCATCATAAACTCATTTAATTTATCCTCTAAATCTTGTTCTTGATAATTTCTGCTACTCACCCATTCTACTTGGTTAAAACTAGGAAGCTCCGCCTCTGGGTTCTCGAGCACCCGCTTTACTCGAGCCCTAAAGTCTTCTACCTCCTCATCGACCAGGTGACATAATACCTCAATCATCGACCAATGCTTTGGGTTGGGCCTGAAGCGATATTTAGAGCTTGATAAATTATTTAACTGAGAATAAATTACATCCTTATTGCGGGCTAATTCTTCTATGACGTCTCGAGGGTTCATATTGACAAGTCTGTGAAATACTAAGTTAGAATATTCTTGGATGGCATAAAAAAAGGCAATAACCGTAGTTATCGCCTTTTCGTTGTTATTGAGCGTTTAATCATTCTGATATTACCTCACCATTTATTTTAAGAACCACAACCTCGTTGCCCGTGTTAGCTGTTACGCTAACTGTTTTATTAAAGGTTCCTACCTTGGCGGCATCATAGCGTGCCGATACTTTTCCATACTCTCCCGGGGCTATGGGTTCTTTGGTGTAATTAGCAACGGTGCAGCCACAAGACGCCTTAACCTTCGAAATAATAAGCGGTTGATCGCCCGTATTTCTAAAGCTAAACTCATGTTCAACTGGTTTATTGAGCTTAACCTTACCAAAATCATAGCTTGTACTTTCCCAGGTAAATATGGATCCTACCCGTGGAAGAAGAGAACCAATAACTGAGTGACTTGCCAAAGCGACAGAGAAAACTGTAACGAGTACTATAAAAAAATTCTTTTTCATTATTGTTGATTTAAGTGAAACTATATTTTTCTAACAGTTCAAAAGAATGCTTAATCGAAACCAACGGCTGTTAATGAATTCATAATATTTGTTAATGATATGTTAATGGCAGTGTTCATCGCTCAATTTGATGTAGTTTTAAGGTTATGAGAAGTAGTTCAATCCGATATTTGGCAATCCTGGCTACGCTTGCACTTGTGGGAATTGGCATTGCACAAGTGTATTGGGTAAGGAAGGCTTTTAACCAGGAAACGGATCATTTTCATCGGGAAGTGAATGCTGCCTTATATCAGGTTGCGAATAAATTCTATACGTACAGCAACATAGCCCCTCCAAACAATAACCCCATTCGGCAATTAACGGGTAATTATTATGTTGTGATGCTGAACAAGCCCATCGATGTTAATTTGCTCGACCAATTGTTAAAGGATGCGTTTGCCCAACGAGATATCGCAACCGACTTCGAATATGGCGTTTATGATTGCGATACCGAGTGCATGGTTTTTGATCAATATGTCGCCGATTCTAATGATGCCTTATCGAGTAGACTGCTAAACCTACCTGTTTGGACAGAAAGCAATTACTACTTTGGTGTCTATTTTCCATCCAAGGGTCGATACTTGCTCAATCAAATGGGCATCTGGACTTTTACAACTACTGTTTTGTTGGTGGTCATGGTGTTTTTCGGCTATACTCTATTTGTGATTTTAAAGCAGAAAAGACTGTCAGAAGTACAGAAAGATTTTATTAATAATATGACGCATGAGTTTAGAACACCCATTTCAACCATCGAAGTGGCCACAGACGTATTGCAAGATGTAAACATTGTTAAGAACCCCGAGCGGCTCCTTACTTACGCCAGCATTATCAAAAAAGAAAACAAACGTTTAAAACAGCAGGTCGATCGTGTTTTACAGCTTGCATCAATAGAAAACCATAATCTTCTTCTAAAACGAGAAAAGGTCGATCTACACGCAATACTAACCGAAGTTGTTGAACATATTAGCGCTGCACAACCGGCAGCTAAACTAACCTTATCGCTCAATGCGCAATACTTCGATGTAATCGCCGACCAAACGCACCTTGCTAACGTGTTTTATAACCTGATAGATAATGCCATAAAATATAGCTCTTCCGCTATTGTTGAAATTGAAACAAGAGATAACAACGGAATAATAGAAACAAAGGTTAAAGACTATGGAAAGGGTATTACGAAAGAAGATCAGAAATACATATTCAATAAGTTTTATCGGGTTAAAACCGACAATCAACACGATGTTAAAGGTTTTGGTATTGGATTAAATTATGTAAAAACAATTATCGATGAGCTTAAAGGCAGTATTTCGTTAATCAGCGAAGTAGACACCGGCAGTATTTTCACCATAAAACTAAAAACAGATGTCTAAAGCACACCTTCTTTTGGTTGAGGACGATGAGAGCCTTGCTTTTGTAATTAAGGATAACCTTACGAACCAAGGATACGACGTGAGCCATGCCGAGAACGGAGCCGAAGCACTTGAGCTCTTCGACCCGGCGATTCATAAACTCTGTATTCTGGATGTTATGCTACCAAAAACTGACGGGTTTAGTTGTGCCAAACAAATTAGACAGGTTAGTGATCATACCCCAATACTGTTTCTAACTGCCAAGTCTTTAGAACAAGATGTCATCGAAGGGTTTTTAAGTGGAGGCGACGATTACATTACAAAGCCTTTCAATTTTACAGAGCTGGTTCTTCGCATCGAAGTCTTTCTAAAAAGATCTGCAACGAGTTTATCCGATCTGGATGGCAATGATCTGAACTCAGAAGTAAAGTTTAGTTTTACAGATCTGGAACTAAGTGTCGCAAATACAACTCGGAAACTAACTGGAAAAGAAGGAGATCTTCTCCAATATTTAATCCGAAACAAGAATCAATTAATTAAGCGAGAAGAAATTCTTAAAGCCGTATGGGGAGATGATGATTATTTCATTGGACGCAGTCTTGATGTGTTTATATCACGGCTCCGAAA
Source organism: uncultured Cyclobacteriaceae bacterium (assembly GCA_965368405.1). Lineage (GTDB taxonomy): Bacteria > Bacteroidota > Bacteroidia > Cytophagales > Cyclobacteriaceae > S012-113. The sequence goes on along the minus strand of CBDUMS010000102.1, from coordinate 1,420 downwards.
GTATTTTGCTGAATCCGATAAGATAGAAATTATTAACCATCACGGGGTTGGTTTTAAGTTTCTTGTAAAAGAATAATTGAAGGCCGCTAAACAGCTTTCTAATCGACAAATCTTTGGTAGCGTTGATAAGGTTTAGAAATAATGTGCTTAATTTAAGGGTCTAACCTATTTTAATTCAAGCGTGAAGGCCAAAAAAGCCATTAAGATTACCTCTCTCAGCAAAAAGCGACGCAAGTCGGACTATTGTTTAAATTGCGGGACTACGTTTGATGAATCTTATAATTATTGTCCTAACTGTGGACAAGAAAACAATCATAACCGCGCTTCCTTCGCAACCTTAGTAATTGATTTTCTGAATAATTATTTCTCTTTAGATTCTAAATTCTCAATGAGCCTGCTGCCTTTCTTTTTAAAACCAGGCTATCTCACAATTAAATTTATCCAAGGAAAAAGGGCTTCGTTTGTTAACCCAATACGCCTTTACTTAATCGTTAGCCTTGTCTTCTTTTTTGTTTTTAGCATGGTGAGTAGCGACTTACTAGAAGAAAGTATATCAGATTTCGAACGGAGTGCTGATGCATTGCCCGACTCTAGTAAAGCTGTATTGGACAATGTGCTGGCAGGCGATTTTTCTGAACTTGAAGAAGATAGTGTATATAAACTTACACCCGAAAAAAAGAACGTTGATGACCCTAATTACGCTTTCACCATTAAAAAGCCAGACACAACACAAGAGTTTCTGACCGAAGAAAATATCGCAGCCTACATGCAAATGCGAAATGATTATAACTACACAGTTCAAGAAGTATTGGATTCGCTCGATACGAGCTCTTTAAGCAACTTCGAATATAAGTTTACTAGACAACTAATTCGTTTAGATCGAGCAGAAGGCCAGGTGGTAATAAGTCAAATGTTGAAGAATCTACCGATCATGATGCTCTTCACACTACCTATTTTCGCTTTGATACTAAAGCTTTTTTACCTGCGTCGTAACCAATACTATATTACTCATCTGGTTCATGCTTTACATCTACACTCATTCGCCTACTTGATCTATGGTCTTGCGTTCTTAATGGCAATGTATTGGCTACCTGAAGGTAATGCGTCCACAATTACCATTCTAGCTTCATTATTAATTGTAACGGTTCATTCTTACTTTAGTTACTTAAACGTCTATAGTCAAGGTTGGTTTAAAACGCTCATGAAATTTTTTGCGACAGGGGTGTTGTACTGTTGTGTATTATTGATTGCGGTGTTGCTTGAGTTTATTGTTTCAATTTACACCTATTAGGTTTCTTAGCTAGGGTATAAGAACCAGCCTCTACTTTCTTAAAAAAATAAAGTCTCCTCCTTCATCGTCAGCTTGGGCGATTACGCCGTACTGAGGCACCTGCCCATTAGGACTATTATTGATAACATT
>CBDUMS010000101.1:0-10508 GCA_965368405.1 uncultured Cyclobacteriaceae bacterium | reverse complement strand
AGTGAACGCCTTAGTTTGGTAAGGTTATAATAAGCAGCAGATTCAGCTGTCGATTCATATCGATCTGATTTATCTACCGAAATCGCTATCAGTTGCTCGACAACATCATTCTGAAGTGTTTGTCTGAATGCATTGACACTTGTGTTCATATCTGCTTTAAAGCAGGCTTGAACGAGGTCTGCGATGATATCGGTATTCGTATAGGTATTGCCATACAACGTGGTAGAAGTAGACCTGCTTAATGTTACCGGGTGCAGTATAAAGCTTAAGGAAGAGCTTTGGATACTAGATACTGTAGCAAGAATTTTAGGGTCTTCTGTACCGCCAAAGAAGTTAAAACCTCGTCGTTGACGTTGTAAATATGCATATATATCCGCATCCGCTTTAAAGGCATCCGGTGCAAAGATATTCTTAGCGAGCACATCCATGGCTTGTTTTTGATAAGCCGCAGGCACAGGGGTAAAAGGTTTGTTCTCAGACTTTTGGCCTGGGAACGAACGATCTACATGAACACCACCAATTTGTGCACTAAGGTTTCTGGCCATAGCACCTCGTTGCCCGTTTAAGGTATAGTATCGAGATCGGAGGTTAGCATACGATTCTCCTGGTTTAACAAAGAGCTCCTGCATACGACTCATCGCATTATTAACCGTTTTAAAACGATCTTGTGCATATGTCACCACATCACTACTCATATCCCATACCATTACACGAGGATCAATTCCACTGCCAGGACGGGTTATATCTGCATCATTGCCAAAAGTGAGCTTAGGATCGGTACTCTTGCTCAATATGGCCGCTAAGCCTTCAGCTTCCTTCTCTGGTGTAAACTGCGAATATCCGAACTCAATGGCCCAATGGTCGTAAGGTCCTGGTTTAACGGTATAATAATCGCCTTGTGTAGCTTTATTAGAGCTCACGTTTACAATGGAGTAGTCCATAACAGAACCGATTAAGCCTAATTCTCGGGTTATTGAGGTATTATTTAGTTCAGCCGGACTTAACATCGTACTTGCCTTCATATTATGATTTAAGCCTAATGTATGACCCATCTCGTGCAATACAACTTCTGTAATAAACTGATCCGTTAAGGTCTCTAATTCCTCCGCTGATGCATCCATGGTTTCAACCATAGTTACCGCTGCCGCATGCATCGATTTTAAGGCCGTTCCTATGGTGCAGTTTAAATGCTTGCTTGCATAAGGGTTTATTACATTTTCCAGTTCAGAAGACCAGCCTGCAAGATCGGTATACGTGTCCTCTTCATACATAGGGGATAATAGCATGCCGTAATCGAACGTAATATCGGCGCCCAAAATCTGACCCGTTCTAGGGTTAACAAAACTTGGCCCGATGGCAAATCCTAAATCAGATGAAACCCAACGCAATACATTATAGCGAATGTCGGCAGGATCCCATGTGGCATCATCCGGCATCATTTTCATTACGACAGCATTCTTAAATCCTGCTTGCTCAAATGATTCATTCCATTTTAAGCCAGCCTCCATAATTACATCGCGAATCTCTACCGGCGTGGTGTTTTCTATCCACCATACAATAGGTTCCTTCGGCTCACTAATTGCGGCAGAGGGGTCTTTTTTCTCTAGGTGCCAACGATTAATCATGTCCTTATAATTTAAGAGATCTGTGGTAGTCATATCATCAACTTCCTGGGTAAAATAACCTACACGTGGATCGTCATATCGAGGACGATAGTTGTTGTCAGGAACTTCTAGAAATGAATGTTGCATCTTTACGGTTACATTTCTGGCATCTGTGATATCCTTGCCGCCATAATTCATTGGAGAAGAGTTCTCATAGGCCAACGACACAACCACATCAGTGTTTTCTGGGTAAGAGTTGATTTTTATATAGCCTGATTTGGCTGAAACTAGTTTTCCCAGCTTGAAAAACCTGCCTGGAGGCGTGCCTGGAGGGTAATTGGGGCGAATTGGATCCAGTTTTTCCGAAATAAACAATCCGTCGGCCTTTATGAGATAACCATTAGCATCTTCTGCAACTACCTCTTCACTAAAAAATATTGATTCCGAGACATCTACGTTGGCAGCTTTACTAATCGCATTGGCCGGATCGTAGTAGTAATTCGTATTCTGTCGGCTGAATCGAATTTTTTCATATTTCTTCTCCAATTTAAAGACCCAGGTTTCTCGAATCATGTTTTGATTTAGGAATAACTCTGGCGGTCCACCCATTGAAAAGCTTTGGTAGATATACTCTTTCGTAAACTGATCTTTTGCGATGTAAAGCTGAACACTTCCATTGGTAGTGTCTTGATACATAGTAAAAAGGCCTTCAATCTTCTTAGATCCTTTAACTTTTTCCTGAATGGTTGCTTTCTTTTCAGTTTTGGTTTCAGTGGTAGCCTCTTTGTCTTTACTCTTCTTTTTCTTGCCTTGCCCGTATACCATAACGCAGCTTAGCAGCAATACTCCGAGGAGTAGGGGTGTTTTCTTGTTTAACATTGTCTGATTTTTAATTGAGATTTTGTGATTTGGGAATAGATCCCGAAAGTTAATATCTGGAAAATTATAAATTTTATTCGGATTCGTCTATGCGAAGGCATAAATATCATTGTACTCTCAGCGCATATCACTCGTAAATGACAGGCGCTACTCTGAAGGTATAAACCCCAGATTTTTGGTAAATTAACTTAGGATTTGGTCAGCAACCGCCGCTATTACTTATTCGGCAGTAAGTTCCTGGCTATCATAGCCTACAAAGCTTATTACAATATTCTGGCCGGATTCCGCGCTTACAGAAAAAGTGCCATCGAGATCAGAAACCGTGCCGGAACTGGTTCCTTTCACCACAATATTTGCTCCTGGGAGAGGCTCACCATCTACATTAAAGACCGTGCCCGACCACTTACCATCACTAAAAGAGGCATCTACGGTTAACTGCTCTGGTATAATCTGTGCTTTTTCAACAATAATTATTCCTTGTGGCGATCCATCTTGGTTCAATTTATCCATATCCAGCTTGAAACTAAGCGGGATGTTCATCCGAACCCTTACGGTACGTCCTCGTTGTTTGCCAGGTGTAAATGGCTCTACTGTATTGAATACGCTTAGGGTTTCATTGTCAATTTCTTCACTTAAGCTTTCAACAACCTCTATATTTGATAAAGAGCCATCTCTTTCAATGACAAATCCTACTACCACACGACCTTCGATGCCGTTTACTCTTGCTGAAAGGGGATAGGTAATGGTTTTGCTGATATAGCTGTATAAAGAATCCATGCCGCCCTTTGCTTGTGGTAGTTCTTCTACGACGGTATATACCTCTTTAGCTTCGGTTGTGCTATTATCTGCCTCAGAGGAGGTGTTGTTACTACAGGAACTGAAGATCAGCAATATGCCTAGGAATAGAAGTTGGCTAAGTAAGTTTTGCGATATTGATAGGGCGGATGTTTTCATTGTCGTCTCTGGTTTTCTTTTAGGCTAAGTTATATCAATTGATCAAGAATTATCCATTATCCTGCGAATTCGCTTTAAGGTCTACCTTCACCGGGGATACTTTCCAGATCTCGTCGCAATATTCCTTTATAGTTCTATCACTGGAGAACTTGCCCGATCTGGCAACATTAAGAATTGCCATTTTTGTCCAGCTATCCTGATCTCTATACGCCTCACTTACCAAATCCTGGCATTCAATATAGCTTTGATAATCTGCCATTAAAACATAATCATCAGAATACTTTAAGTGGTCTACCAAGGGATGGAATATATTTCTATCATTTGGACAGAAATAGCCTGTATAGATCATATTAAGGCATTTTTGCAACTCCAGATTATTCTCAAAGATCCAATTTGGGTTATAATCTCCGGCTTTTGTTTCAAATACTTGTTTAGCATCCATGCCAAAAAGAAAGAAGTTCTCTTCGCCAACTTCTTCTCTTATTTCAATATTAGCGCCGTCCAGAGTACCAATAGTAAGTGCTCCATTCATGGTAAACTTCATATTCCCAGTGCCCGAGGCTTCTTTTCCTGCCGTAGAGATCTGCTCCGAAAGATCGGCAGCAGGGTAGACGTGCTGACTTGTTTTTACACTATAATTGGGTAAGAAGACTACCTTTAATCTTCCGTTAACATCGGGATCGTTGTTAACTACTGAAGCTACCGAATTAATAAGTTTAACAATCAGTTTTGCCATGAAATAACCCGGTGCGGCTTTACCACCAAAAATGAAGGTACGCGGTACGATATCTATTTCTGGATTAGCTTTAATTCGATTGTATAACGTTATGATATGCAGCACATTAAGATGCTGACGTTTATATTCGTGAATCCGCTTAACCTGGATATCAAAAAGCGATTTAGGATCAACCTCAATACCCTGTTCACGCATTATTCTTGCTGCCAATTTCTCCTTTGCCGCTTGCTTAGCCTTTTGCCATTCATTTTTAAAAGCCTTATTGGTAGCATATTTTTCAAGCTTCTTAAGCTGACTGAGATCCTTTATCCATTCATCGCCAATTTTCTTGGTTATGGTATTGGTAAGTTTTGGGTTCGATGCAACAAGCCAACGTCTTGGGGTAACACCGTTCGTTTTATTCGAGAATTTCTCCGGAGACATCTCGACAAAATCTTTTAATACTTCCGAAATCAGAAGTTCGGTATGCAATGCGGCAACACCGTTTACGGCATATGATCCAACAATGGCAAGGTGCGCCATTCTTATATTTTTCTCTCCGGCTTCATCAATAATCGACATCCGGCCAATTCTATCTTCATCATGGGGGAATTTTTCTCTTACTTCATTTAAGAAGTGGTGATTGATTTCCATGATAATCTCCACGTGCCGCGGCAGTATTTTCTCCATCATTGGTTTGGGCCATTTTTCAAGCGCCTCTGGTAGAAGGGTGTGGTTTGTATAGGCAAAGGTGCTCGTGGTTACATGCCATGCCTTATTCCAATCCAATTGATGCTCATCCAATAGAAGGCGCATCATTTCTGCAACAGCTATGGACGGGTGGGTGTCATTAAGCTGCATGGTCATGGCTTCATGAAAATGCTCTAATGACGCCTCATTATTATTGCCATAATAGCGTAGTACATCTTGCAGTGTTGCTGAAACGAAGAAATACTGTTGCATCAGCCTTAATTCTTTACCACTTTGCGTAGTATCGTTTGGATATAACACCTTCGTAATGTTCTCCGAGCTAACCTTGTCGTGCACGGCGCCCATAAAATCTCCATCGTTAAACGACTGGAAGTCTAAATTCGAATCAGCTTCCGATTTCCAAAGCCTTAAATTAACTGCATTATCTGTTTTGTAGCCTAGAATAGGGGTGTCGTAGGGGATAGCGAGTACTTTCAGGCCAGGCTCCCAAGAGACCCTATAATTGCCATGGTCATCGTACCAATTAACCGTTTTACCTCCAAAGTTTACATGAACCCTCGAGCCAAATACCGGAACTTCCCAGGGATTACCATACTTGAGCCATTTGTCGGTAACCTCAACCTGCCATCCATCCTGGATCTGTTGATCAAAGATTCCAAATTCATAGCGAATTCCATAGCCTATAGCGGGTACATTCAGAGTAGCTAAAGAATCCAGAAAACAGGCTGCAAGTCTTCCTAAGCCTCCATTTCCAAGGCCTGGCTCAACTTCTTGTTCAATGATATCTTCCAGATCCAGATCAAGCTCTTTCATGGCTTGAAGCATCGTATCTTTGATGTCGAGATTTATGAGATTGTTTTCCAGATGCGGTCCAAGTAAAAACTCAGCAGACAAATATGCCACAGCTCTTGCGTTTTCTTTTTTAAAGTTTTGCAGGGAGAGGAGCCAGCGCTGCATAATTCTATCGCGCATTGTATAGGAGAGGGCCATGTATTCATCCCACTTGCTCGCGGTGCCTGGCATTTTGCCCTGAAGATAATAAAGGTGGTCTAAATAAGCTCTTTTAAGCGTTTCTTTATCTAATCCCGTACGGTCGGCCTCCATTGAGACTGCAGGGCTATTTTTAACAATTGATGTCATTTAGTTCTTTCTTAGAAATTAATGCGCAAAGATCGTGTAAGGGAATTTAATAAACCAGCAACTATCAATATGCTAACTCAACTAAGCACATTATATTAAAGTGGCTGATTCTTTAGACGAATTGGTCGATTTTCTTTTTATGAAACGCAGCAAGCTATTCGGGCACTACTCTATTTTATTTTTAAGGATACCTTTCTCAATTAATGATTTAATCACAATCTCCGTCATCTCGCTTTTAAATCTAAACTCATCACGGATATCAAACACATAAGCTTTTAAACGCATTTTTATAAGCGATTGTCTTTCCTTGTGCTCATTAAAGAATAAAACCGCAATCGGTTTGCCTAAGAAGACGTATTTTGATACTTGCGCGGCTTCTGTGGCAATATCCCGTACCAATGAGGTGTCTACATCCAATGGCAAATAGATCTCGGCTACAACCTGACAATTGGCTTCGCCCATATTCGCATTAGACACCGATGAATTCATGATTTCACCATTAGGAATAGATACTACGCTATCATCTGGCGTAACAATTCGGGTAGAGCGTAACCCGATTTCTATTACTTCTCCATAATGAGCTCCAACCTCTATTTTATCACCGGTTTGAAAGGGTCTATCAAATAAGATCATTATGCCACCGAAAATATTCTTTAGAATGTCCTGAGCGGCAAATCCGATAGCCACACCTATAGATGCTGTAAAGGCCAGAACTGTGGCGGCAGGTGGCTTAAAAATGCCTACTACGATGGTGGTAATAATGGCTACCCAACTTAATATCTTGATAATCGGGATGAACCCCTTAATGGTAATGCGATGCTTCGTGCTTTTCTCCGCGAGAATCTCCAGTATACGTGAGGATAATCGGATAAATATCAATCCGGTTATGATAATAAACAGCGTCCAGACGAAATCCGAAACATCAATCGACTCTCTTATAGAATCAATCCTGCTTGGTTCGCTTATTGTCCCTGTGCTGAGGATAGAATCTGAGGCAATATTAATGGAATCCATGATGCCGGTTACCTGCTCGCGCATGGTTAACGAATCTGCGGGCTCTGCTTCTTTAGCCCTTAAGGTATCCTGAGCTACCAGCGGTGAGGCGAGGAAGATAAATGCGGCAAGATGAGCTAAAAACCGTTTCATTTATAGGTTATTGAATTAAGTTTTTGGTCTTTAAAATTGAGATGGCGTCACGATAGATTAATGGGTTTAACGAATATACGCCATCTTTCATGGTGATAATACTGTCTTCCATTAAAGATAACACAAGCATTTTCGCAAGGTTTGGACTAATATTTTGCACCTCACTTATTTCCGACTCTGTCAGTCCATCGTGTAATATTAATGCATAGAGTATTAGAATTTTTTCTGCAGATAATGATCCCAATACATTAAGGTTAGGCCGTTTAAATGTACCAATGGTAATCTGACGTGTGTCTACTGAATGTGTGGAGAGTAGCCAGAAAATAAGCGCCATACTTACGTTGCTATTGGCAAAATCGCAGAGCGATTTAAAGAACTCTGTTTCAAGTACCTGTTGTTGTTCTTCCGCTGAGAGCTTCTTGAATTTTTTGCTATCCAGGTGTGCTCTGTCCGGATCGAACTTAATCTGAAATCCTGAAATGCTGTTTCGCTTCCAAATGATGTCTTTAATTTGCTCATTAGAGAATTTCCCCATTTGAATGGGATAACTGAAATGCTCGTTGATCTTAACTGTTTTCTCTAAATAAGACCATGAGTAGGTATTGGTTGACGATATCCAAAAAACATTGGTGTTGGTTTGAGCAATCAGATGAAACAGAAAGTTAAGTGTTTCAAAACCACCAATTTTACGAATAAAGACATTATGCAGATCCTCAAGAATAATAATACGTTTTCTGCCTTCATTTAATTCGGTAACCAAATCAGTTAGAGAGTTTATATTGGGCTTATTAATCAACTCCTTTAAAAATTCCAGGAAATTCTCCTCTGTTCTAATGGTTTTTGGCAAAACTTGTCGAGAAATAGGATAGGAGAGTGTTTTCGATTTAACAAGAACATTAATTAATGAAGTCTGCCCACCCCACTTTTCGCCAATTATTATAGTTGAGGCAAATCTACCCTTCTCCCAGTTAGCCAAAGCTGTTGTAAAGCGTTCCGTTTCCTCTTTTCGGCCTTCGAATAATTCTAAATCGGATAAGGGTTCAATTTTATAAAGTTGCCTATAGATCGTTGGTAACTTGTCCATAGCAGAGCTTGATTCCAGCAGGAAATCAGAAATTTCACGTGATATTTCCTGGGTTTTTGCCGTTAAGATAAACCGGGCACGAGCTTTTTGAAAAGCATTGACTAAGGATCCGCCCAGGTTTTTGATATATATTTTGAATCGATCCTTGCTCCCATAAAACTTTTCTTTCAGCTTTTCGCGTACATCTTCGGCTTGTTGGAGCGTTTTAGCTTTAGTTATTCTTACTTTAAGTTCAAATACATTATCGTTATCGGTAAGCTCAAGCAGATTTTCATTAAAGGCATCTATAGTTTCCTGGAGTGCTGCTGTGCTATCATTTAGCGCATTAGTAAGAAGCTCCATGCCGTCATTTAGTCTACTATTCGCTCTATCAATCCCTTCGATGGCGAGCGCAACGGCTTCATCTTCTTGGCTTTCTTTATCCTCCAGCAAACTAATACCAGAAGACACGCTAAAGATAATTACATGATCGATATCGCTAAAGACCGAATTTGCCTTTTCGGCCGCCAGGAATAAATTGTTTTTAATTTCTTCTATAGCGTCTTCAAATTTCGCTAATAGCTCAAAAGCAACCAGCTCGTAGGGTGAAGTGGTATAGAGCTCATTTGAATTTAGTGGTGCATCATAGGTATTTGATTTCGAAATAACATGATCGTCAGAAATCGCTTCGATGTTCTCTCTGGTTGCATGCTCCAAAATATTTAGCTGATTCAGGAAATTTTTACTCGATACAGCTTCTGCTAAACTGGGCACCAATTTTTTATCGAGCTGTTTCTTAGCCTGTACTAATACTTTCTTTAGGCGCATAGAATCTGCTTCCTCACCTCTGGTTAAAATCGCTTTGGCTTCAACTACAAAATCACGTATCAGGTTAACCTTTGTAACTACCTGAGCCTCTAAACGTTCATTTTGTTCCTTCTTGAGTAAATCGAGCGTTTGTTGCGTTTTGTATTTTAAACGATATATTTCTAAATCGCTACGCCACTCCTCGAAGAGCGCATAGAGTGTGTTTTCCCAGTTTAAATTAGTTTTATGCCACAACTTCAATGAACCTGCCACTTCTTTAGCAACTCGTGATTTCTTGAATTTTTTGGCACGCAATTCAATGGTGCCAACTTTCTCATAGGCTTCGGTTAGGTCGGAGGTAATGTCATCAACTGATTCGAAAATCTTATGCTTGATCTCATTTATTAAGTCATTTTCGATCTGCTCTACAGCCGGTTCCAGAATTATCTGTAAGTCTGAGGGTTCGTCACTTGTATTGGTAAATAATTCTTCCTCCGCTACCTTCAATTCGAGATAGATTTTTGCAAGTTTCTTGTAAAATATTTCTGGAATGATTACCAGGGCTCTATTCAGTTGATTTTGGAAATGGTAATCTACCATATCGCGATAGGGGATGCTATGTCTCCAGTATTTAATACGGCTTTTCTTTTTAACAAAGAGGTTTTTAGTGCGGGTAGGCAGGGTTGTTATCCGATGGAAAAACCGTTTAAAGCTTTTTCTAAACCGAAGTATAAACTTATCACCAGGTTGCTTCAGGAACCGTTCTTTAAGCTGTTCTTCTATCTTGCTGGGTTCAGTCTCCTCAACCAGGTCTTCGAGACGAGCGTAATAGGTTGGAAATAGTGTACTAAATTCAGCATTTTGAGGTTCGAGCCAAACAGCCGCTATCATTGCCAATAGTCGTTCGCGCGAATCTATTTCTTCCGCCAGATCAAGTTTATCCTGATTAGCTTCGTCACCGTATCGTGCCATTATTTCGGCCCTCAACGATGCGATGAGATCTAACTCTTTTTTTAAATGATCGCGCACTTGAGGAATGAATTCCTCTTCTATACATGCCAGCACACCTTCTTTAACCTTTAGAATAAAAGGGTAGTCGTTTATTGGTAACGAATCGGGGTTCCTTAGTGCGGTTTCAACAGTTGCCATTACAGGCCAAATATCGTCTTTATTTTCTTGATTATATCAGGTTATAACCAGCATAATAAAAATATTTATTTCATTAAATGTATGTTGTTCGCTTGCCCTAACATAGACTATTTATGGAGTTGTAGTAAATGAAAATAGGGGGTAATTAATGCTAATGTTCGCTATTTATACTCGAGGTGGGTGTTCTTGCGGTAAATGCTACCGTTACTTTAGTTGGTTACCGGGAGAATCACTTTGAAAGAGGTACCCTCATCCGGGACGGAATGGATCGTTATTTCTCCTCCTAGTTTTTCCACGATTTCATTTACCAGGTAAAGTCCTAAACCTGACCCTGTAGAGC
>CBDUMS010000100.1:0-10966 GCA_965368405.1 uncultured Cyclobacteriaceae bacterium | reverse complement strand
AAATAACGTCTTCCCCAATCCTTGTTAAGAAGGTTGGTGAAATTAAAGATGTCGAATGTAACTTGCACAGCATGCTTGGTTTCACCAGTTTTAATGTAAAAATCCTGAGCAATTTTTAAATCCAGTACTGTATTAAATGGTGTCCTATTACTATTTTTTTCAGCATAATTACCTCTTCGAGTACTAAGATATTTATCATTAGAAATATATTTATCTAACGCGGTCCACTGCTGAGCGGCGGTTACTGTAGTACCATTTCCGTCAGTATAATCAACAAGGTTAATATCATTCTGATCCGTTGGAACATAAACTAGTGATCTTTCTCTTGAATCTTCATTGTTAAGTCGACCACCATCATTGTAAGTATAAGAGAATGGTGTCCCCGATTGAGCATTCAAGAAAAGCCCTATTGTTGTTGCCATGTGATCTAGGTAGTCAATTGTGTAAGACCCATAAGCAACTACTCTTGAGCCCATAGAGAAATCGGAACGCCCATTAGGAGCATTATTTCTACCATTGACCGCGTACGCACCTCGCCATTGCGAAGAGTTCTGCGAAGATGTACCCTCATAAATAGCGTATGAATCACCATAGGTATACGCTAACGAGCCTGCAAAGCCATTATCGAAGGACTTAGTTAATTGAGCTGTCGCGTTAATACCATAGCCTTCACTTGTGTTAGAACCAAGAAGTACTCTGCCAAATGTAGGATCAATTTCATCTCTTCTATCATATAGAATTCTGTCGTCACCAGTACCGGTCAATCGTACATTCGAAGGTTTAAGGTTAATATTCTCGTAAAAGATATTATTCAATGTCTTAGACCAGATCACCTCAGCAGTACCTACTAATCCCCATGGTAATTTCTTATCCACTGCAATACTTGTACGAAGTAATTGAGGAAACTTAAAGTCATTAGAGAATATATCAATTTGACCTGAGCCCGGATCATTTGGAGGCAAAGGTATGGTTGCGCCACCATTTGGTTGGTTTAATGGATCTGATTCAAAAGTTCCTGATCCAGAAAATACACCGCCAACCGTTCTACCATTATTATTATACATTCCACCTGGCCAAACGAATGGAATACGACTTGTAAAGATTCCTATTCCACCGCGAAGCTGAATATCATCTTCGCCATTTACATTCCAGTTGAATCCAACCCTAGGGCTAAACATAAGCGCTGTTTTAGGCGCTGTTCCAACAGTCGCTCCTTTTAAATCATAACCCTCTGCTTCCAAAAGTGGAGTGGTAGTATTATTAAAGTATTGGTTTTGCGCAGGTGTTGATGTAAATATGGGAATATCAATACGCAGTCCAATATTCAGTTTGAAATTATCGGATGTTTGCCATTCATCTTGTGCATAAAACGCCAATTGCATCGCTTTAAATTTTGCTGCTGCCTCTGTATCATCACCAGTAGTTTGATCCACTAGAGAGAAACTCCTTTCAAAATCGGTATAACTAGTATTTTGGTTATCGAGAAAATCGGCTAAGTTATCATACTCATAGTAGCCAAAATTCTGTCGAATAAATACATTATTGATATCAAAAAACTCAAGATGTGTACCAACTGTGAAGGTATGCTTTCCTTTATATATATTGAAGTTATCTGTTATTGTAAATATCTTTTGCTGCAAGAAGTTAGCAGTTGAAAACTGTTCACTACCTATCTGAATATTTCCTGAACCATCATCAATTTGCACAAAAGGGAAAGGGTTTCCAACAGGATCTCTATCGTCCGTTACTAAGGTGTAACCCACTATCAAATTATTTGAGAGATTATTACCAAAAGAACTCTTTAATTCAAGAGCACTTGAATTGGTAACAGATGGGAAATAGATACCCGTTCCTCCGAAGCGGATAGAGTTTGTTCTTGAGTTACCAGGGCTATTAGATTCTCCCTTATTATAACTATGGCGCAAAGTAAGTTTATGATTTTTACCAAGGTTAAAATCAAAACGACCAAGAATTTTAGTTCCTTTTAGAGTTGAGGTTTGGTTTCCATAACCTCCTGCATCATAGCCGTATTCGGTTTGTAAAAAGTTAGCCAAGGTATTAAGATCAGCCGCTGAAGAATTTCCAATGTAACTGTTGACATCAAAAGGGCGAGGCGTCTGGTCATCTTGAATTTCTGCATTTAGAAAGAAGAATGCTTTATTCTTAATGATTGGACCACCAATTCTTAAACCATATGTCTTGGCCGTAAACGGATCTAATTCTGTACGTTCTAGTGATTCATCATCAACAGGTGTTTTCCCTGCTAGACCTTCATTTCTAAAGAAATAATAAGCAGAACCTTCAAACTTATTAGAACCACTGCGAGTTACTGCATTAATACCACCACCGGCGAAACCACCTTTAGTGATGTCATAAGGTGCAACAACAACTTGCAATTGATCAATGGCATCAACACTAATTGGTGAAATACCTATTTGCCCTCCATTTGTACCTGATGCGGCGAGACCAAAAACGTCATTATTTACAGCACCATCAATGTAAATTGCATTGTAGCGATTATTCATACCCGCAATTGAAATACCTCCAGTTGCATTACTAGATTGAGGTGTTAGACGGGTATAATCTTGTAAACTTCTTGTTACGGTAGGCGCCTGCGCAATAGCTTCTGTAGAGACAACCGTTGATGCGCCTGTTCTATTTCCGTCAAAAACCTCACCAGCATTAGCGGTAACAACTACACCTTCTAGTTCCGTAACACTCTCGGATAACGAGGTATTTAGTTTATACATCTGGCCAAGATCCAAATAGATCCCTTGCTTTACAATTGGATCGAATCCAACAAATGTAACCGTAATGGTATAAGGACCACCTACGTTCATATTTACAATTCTGAAAAACCCGTCAGCATCAGAAACGTTTCCGAATTCAGATCCAGTAGGTTGGTGCACGGCCATGACTGTTGCTCCCGGTAATGGGTCGCCGTTTTTATCTGTAATCTTACCATTCATTCCAGAGGTGGTAACACCCTGTGCGAAAGCAATTACAGAAAAAGCCATTAAACAAAGTGTTAGTAAACTTTTCTTCATAATTATTGGGTTTAGTTTAATATTATGGGTGATAAAAACTTATGCGAGATTAATTGATAAGCAGCAGAAATACAGTTAGTTAAGATTATGAAAATAATAAATATTGACTTATTGAAATAACTAATTCTTAACATGGTATTTTCCCTGCGCTTGGTGGTACAAATAACCGAATTTTAGAAAGAAAAACAAGAACTATTTTTACACATTTTTCAAGATGCTAATTGATCAAAAGAAATAATTCCTTAAGAGTTATTTTTACCACTGTACTAGTTGCTCTTTAGAAAAAGAATATAAAAAAGCCCCTAAAATTAGGGGCTAGAATTTATTCTTCATCCATAAACGGATACCTATAATCAGTCGGTGGGACAAATGTCTCTTTTATTGTTCGTGGTGATACCCAACGAATTAAATTTAGGATTGAACCAGCCTTATCATTGGTTCCAGAAGCCCGGGCACCTCCAAACGGCTGCTGACCAACAACAGCTCCTGTTGGTTTATCGTTAATATAGAAATTGCCAGCAGCGTTAGCTAATGCCTTCGTCGCCTTTTCGGCAATATAACGGTCTTTAGAAAAGATGGCACCCGTTAAAGCATAAGGAGATGTTCCATCCACTAATTTTAAGGTATCATCAAAATTTTCATCCTCATATACGTAAATCGTAATCACAGGTCCAAATATCTCCTCACACATTGTTATATACTGAGGGTCCTTTGATAAAAGTACTGTTGGTTCTATAAAGTAGCCCTTAGACTTATCATGATTACCACCAGCAATAACTTCTACAACATTCGATTCTTTAGCATTATCAATATACTCAGCAATTGTATCGAAGGCTTTTTCATCAATAACCGCATTAAAGAAGTTCTGGAAATCTTCGACTGTTCCCATCTTGACATCTTTCAGGTCAGCAATAATGAAGTCCTTAACGTCAGGCCACATACTCTTTGGAATATAGGCTCGTGAAGCAGCAGAACACTTTTGACCCTGAAACTCAAATGCACCTCTTGTAATTGCTGTTGAAACTGTCTTTGCATCTGAAGAATTATGGACTAAAATAAAGTCCTTCCCGCCAGTTTCTCCAACTACACGCGGGTAACCATCGTACTTCCTGATATTCTTACCAATAGTTTCCCAAATATTTTGGAAAACTCCAGTACTACCCGTAAAATGAATACCAGCAAATTCTGGATGATTAAATATTACATCTCCAGCAGTAGGACCGCTCACAAAAACAAGATTGATTACACCGTCAGGAAGTCCTGCTTCCTTAAAAATTTCCATTAATACTGCCGCCGAATAGATTTGCGTATTTGAAGGTTTCCAAACTGCTACATTGCCCATTAATACGGGTGCTGTCTGCAAGTTGCCGGCAATAGATGTAAAATTGAATGGGGTAAGTGCAAATACAAACCCTTCAAGAGGCCTATATTCCAGCCTGTTCCACATTCCTGGACTAGACTCTGGCTGCTGCTGATATAATTCAGCCATGTACTGCACATTAAATCGATAAAAATCAATGAGCTCACAAGCTGCATCAATCTCCGCCTGATAAATGTTTTTAGATTGCCCAAGCATAGTTGCCGCATTAAGCTTAGCACGGTAGGGGCCAGCAATTAATTCCGCCGCTTTTAGAAATATACTTGCTCGGTGTTCCCAACTCATGGCCGCCCAGTCTGATTTGGCGTTCAATGCTGCCTGAATTGCCTGTTCTACATGAGTAGCATCACCCGCATGAAAATGACCTAAAGTATGTGATAGTTCATGGGGAGGATGAATAGCAACTTGCTTTTCAGTTCTTATTTCTTCACCACCAATAATCATAGGAATATCTACCTCCTGTGATTTAGCTTCTTTGAGTGCTTTTTTAATCTCTGCTCTTTCTGGAGATCCTGGTGCATATGACTTAACCGGCTCGTTTTTGGCTACCGGAACGTTGAAAAATCCTTTTGGCATAATTACTTAGTTTAATTTAAGTGCAAAGATAGTATTAAGGAAAATGTTTCCGTAGAAAAAAACGGACCAAAATCTGAATTGGCTTTACAAACAAGGTAACAGTTCTCTCATGGAAGAAATCTCCAGTGTTGGAGTGACCGGGCAAGAAACTTTATAGGGGTTATAAAACACTTGGTCTAAACCAACAGAATAAGCGCCTTGAATATCGGAAACAGGATTATCGCCAATCATAAGCGATGTTGCTATATCTGCACCTGCCAACTTTAAGGCGTGATCAAAGATCTGTCGATCCGGTTTTTTGTAACCTGTAGTGCCAGAAGTAATGATGTGCTTGAAAAAATGTTTAATCCCGCCACTACTCAGCTTGGTGTCTTGAATATCGTCGAAACCATTTGTTATAATATGAAGCACATACTTATCCTGAATTTTATTGAGAAGCTCCTGGGCGCCGTCCACCAAATGAGGTTTGGTTGGGCAAATGCCAATATATTCTGCAGCAATATCTTCTGCCAGGGTATGATTAACTACCTTAAAAGCCTTAAGTACAGTAGGAAAACGCTCGTGCCTAATTTCATCTTTAGAAATAAGACCAACATTCAGCTTCTCCCACATAGCCTCATTAATTTCTTTGAACTGAATTAAAAAATCATTCAATGGAATATCGAATTCAGCCAGCTCAAAACGATTCCATAACTCTGATAAGGTTTCAGAAGAATTATAGTCGAAGTCCCAGAGCGTATGATCTAAATCAAAAAAAAGATGCTTTTTGTGCTGAAACATGCGTTGGTTTAATGTTTTAAAGGTCTATTTTATTGATTGTTAACTCTCTATTAGAATATAAAGTTCGATATGTCTTAACATCCTTATTTAGCATGCCATCCTTTTCAAGAAAGGATAAGAGTTGCGAAATAATATCACCAACCTCGTCCTTTATACTATAGAGCACCCAATGATCCAGCCTCCGAAATGATAAAATACCTGAGTTTTTTAAATACGCCAGGTGGCGCGATGTTTTCGACTGACTAAAATCAAGTATAAATTCAAGGTCCGTGGTGGTCATTTCACCTGCAGAAAGCAACAAATTTAGAATCCTTAATCTAGCTTCATCGCCCATAGCCTTCATTAACTGGCTACCTATTTGCAAATTAAAATGCTTTAAACGCATCTGATTTATATTTTATTCGTTCTAATGTATTAGAAATAGATATTTACAAATAATCATTCGTGATTTTTATACCTTTGTATTCTAAGATGAGCAAAACTCGAAACAATATTAACTTATTTCTGCCTTTAATATGCATGGGATTATTGCTCATTAGTGTATCATTTGGTCACGCTCAAGATACTGAATCTACCAAAAAGGTTGTCCAGTTTACTGGAATCATTGTAGATCAGGATGGTGTAACAGAAGTGCCGGGCGTTCATGTTTACGTTCCCAAATCTGGCCGCGGTACTACTTCCAACATGTACGGATATTTTTCGATGCCTGCACTGGTAGGCGACGAGGTTGTAATTAGCGCTATTGGCTATATGAAACAAACTTTTGTAGTTCCTGAAGGCAAGAATGATAGAGTTAACGTATTGTTCAGATTGGAAGAAGATACTGTTTACCTTCAGAATGTGGATATTTCCTTATATATATCTGAGAGAGAGTTTAAAGAGGCGATATTAGCATTAAACTTACCCGATCAAAGTCAGGTAATTGAAAATCGACTGGATGGAGCTGCAATGGCTTTAATGTTACGAAATACCCCTTACGATGCCAGTCTAAATGCTCGCTATTATTTTGATCAACAGTTCTATTATCAACAAGATAATTTTGGACCTCGTAGTAATCCATTCTTAAATCCATTTAATTGGAGTAGGTTTATTAAATCCCTGAAGAAAAAATAACATCATTTATAGGAATACGGCGGCGGCAATAAGCGCAGCTAATATTACGTAGACAATTGCGATTAGTATCTTATATATTTTCAATTCTGACTTTCCCATCATTCTAGTATTCATTGTTTCTGTAAATACTTCAGAATCATGCCAAAGCATATATAATCACTATCTATCTGATTATAAGATACTTATATTTTCGTTCTAATAGCGAAATTCCCATAACAAGAAGCTTCTTCTCATTATGGGAATAATATATCTAGGCTGTTACCCTAAAAACTCCGCAAGTCTGTCGGCTCTACCGGAAGCTCTTAGTTCTCGAAGAGATTTCTCTTTGAGCTGCCTTACCCGCTCTCTGGTAAGCCCAAGCTCTTCACTAATTTGCTCCAGCGACATTGGATTTTCTCTGCCTATCCCAAAGAACATTTTAAGGATATTACCGTCTTTAGGTCGCAAGGAGGCAAGAGAACGATTCGCCTCGTATTGCAAAGAATCGAAATAGTTAACTGCACGATCTGTATCTTCGGCCCCTTCGTCCTTAAGAACATCAAGTAAAGAGCCGGTATCATCACTAGCAAATGGCGCATCAACCGAAAGTTGTCGCATATTCCCTTCAACAGTTTTCTTTATCTCTCCTATCTCCATCTCCATTACTTCAGCTAGCTCCTCATCAGTAGGTTCGCGATGCAGATCTTGTTGCATTCCAGCAGCGGCACGCTTTATTCTATTTAAGGTCGACACTCGATTCGTGGGCATTCTTACCATCCTGGAGTTTTCTGCGATAGCCTGCATAATCGACTGACGAATCCACCAAACAGCGTAAGAGATAAACTTAAACCCTCGGGTATGATCAAACTTTTCTGCAGCTCGAATCAAGCCAATATTGCCTTCATTAATAAGGTCATTTAAAGTAAGGTTTCTATTTTGATATTGTTTCGCAACTGAAACTACAAATCTTAAATTTGCTCTTACTAATCTATCTAAGGCAACCTTATCGCCCTTTTGAATTTTTAATGCTAATTCAGTTTCTTCCTCGCTACTAATCATCTCAATTCGATTCACATCTTGAAAATACTTTTCTAAAGATGCATTCTCACGAGTTGTAATTGTCTGGCTAATCTTTAACTGTCTCATTTTTGTCTTGTTTTTAATTGGTAACACAACAAAGTTGAGACAGATGGCAGTCTATAAGCTACCTGAAAAACCTAATTTAATAGAATAGGTGAATCACCTAGAACGAGTTAGAGATCATCGAAAAGATCTTTTTCTATAGCGTACAGAACCAAACCAGCTGTGTTTTTAGACCCTGTTTTCTCTAACAGGTTTCGTTTATGGGCGTCGACAGTACGCGGACTAATAAAAAGCTTATCAGCAATTTCTTGGTTGGAGTATTCCTTTATAATTAAATGCAACACTTCCTTTTCACGGGCTGTAAGCGGTAAATCAACAACAAGTTTGGTGTTTCTTTTTATCCCACCCTTGAGCATGTTTTGCATAACAGTTTCATTCACTTCTGCACTGAAATAGTTCTCTCCATTATTAACTGCTCGTAACGCCTTTTTTATCTCATTTTCGCCACTATTCTTAAGGATATACCCCAAAGCGCCCGAATTCAACATTTTCTTAATAAACTGATTGTCGTTCATCATTGAGAGGGCAAGAATTTTAATCTGCGGATATAACTTCGTGATTTCATTAGCACAGTCAATTCCGTCCATTACGGGCATGCTGATATCTAAAAGCACGACATCTACATCTATCGATTTCAATAAAATAAGAGCTTCCTGTCCGTTGCTCGCTTCCTCTACTACTTCAAATTCTTCATCTCCCTCCATGTAAGACTTCAGGGCATCTCGGATTAATTTATGATCATCGACTAGTAATATTTTCATTATTCTGAATTTAGAGGTACTTGAATGTGAATGCTTGTACCATGTCCTGGAGAAGAATCGATACTGATTTCACCGTTAATCGCCAAGGTTCTATTTCGCATACTATTTAAACCAAAGTTATGGCTTTTCTCTACGTTTTTTATGTCAAAACCTTTGCCATCATCTTCTATTGATAGAGCAATCTCTTTGTCATAAACCAAGTACTGGATGGTAACTTCCTTTGCTTCGGCATATTTAATCGAATTATTTATAGCTTCTTGAACAATTCGAAAAAGTGCTACTTCAACTTCTTTAGGAATAGGGATATCAGGGGTGTTTTTATTGAAAATAAATTTAGCCGGTGAAACACTTGCTATACTTTCTATAATATTCTCGATTGCATAGGTTAGACCGAGATCTGTGAGCGCAGGTGGCATAAGATTATGCGAAACGGACCTTGATTCCGCTACTGCTGATTTAACAAGTTCCTCAATTTCAATCAACTTGTCTTTTTCTTCTTGGGAAATTGATGAATGTGCTATGATTGCATTGAGATGAAGTGCTATAGCAGAAAGTGTCTGCCCTACCGAATCATGCAGTTCTTTGGAAATCCGACTACGCTCCGCATCCTCAGTATTCAGAATGGTAGCCATTATTCTTTTCTCTGAGTCGCGCGCTGCAAGCATATTATTGAATTCGTTAGCGATAGCTTTTATTAAATTATTCTCTTCTGTTAAAAATGGATCTCTAACTGCTCCCATTTGCTTAAGATAACCAATTACCAATTTGCCCTTTTCTTCCTCATCGACTAGCAGAGGCTCACTAAGCACCCATGGTGTTTCAACATAATTATCGGATTCATAAGCTTTATCCTTAATGGTAATTTTAACACAGGTATGTTCGGGATATTGCCATGCAATTGGGATTATTCTTATCGCGCGACGAAATATTTCATCTATTGTCAAATCGCGATTTGCCGCAAGTTGCACTATTGAATATAAACAGCTTAATTCTTTGTTCTTTTCAAGTAATTCATATTCTGCTTTAACTCGTGCGGATATATTACGGGCAAAGCCACAAATAAAGGCCTGCCCATCCAACTGGAATTCATCCAAGCTTATCTCTACAGGAAAAATACTTCCGTCCTTTCTTCTAAATTCGTCTTCAATGATTACATGACCATCCCAGTTGCCTTGTCTGATCTGTTCATAAAACTTTTCATTCTTGTCGGTAGCTAATAAATCAGCCGGCACCATCGCTAAAAGCTCTGCTTCAGCGTAACCTGTTAATTTAGATGCTGCGCTATTTACATTAATAAAAGGCTTCCCCGCTTGAAACCAAAACCCTATATCTTGCGAGGCTTCAATAGTATTTGCAGCTAACCGAGCAGTATGTTCTGATTTAGATAATTGACGATTAGATTCTTTGAGCTCGCTAGTTTTCCTTTTAACCTGGAACTGCAATAGGATCGTAAAAACTCCTAATGTTGTTAGGCCAATCATTACGATAAGAAATGTTTGCCACAACCATTGAGGTATGAACTCTCTTCCGGAATAGGCAAGATATTCGCGTTCTAATTCATAATAAATAGATGTTCTATCACCTATCATTCTGAGAAGGGTGCGGTCTAATGCCATTACAATTTCTTTATGCTGTGAGTTCTGGCTCATTCCATATCTTATACTAACATAGGCTACATTGAGTGGGGTTTTCACTATGGGTCGATCATCTGTATTGAATACGCCATAGTACCTGGAAACTAGTCCAAGGTCCACTTTATTCTGCGCCAGCTCCTCAACAACGGCATCGTAGGACTCAAAATATTCGATCTGAACGGGAATATCCAGGTCATCAATTATATCTAGAAGACCGTCATCATTATTTCGCGTATAGTAATCATCCTTAAGAACCGCTATCTTTTTCCCACGCAGAAGTTCATACGAGGTATATGTTTCTTTATCATTTTCATGCTTGAATAGCTTAGCCCAATTGGTAGTTACATTAGTTTGATTCAATATAAATGCAGATTCACGGGCTTGGGAGTATGCGAGTGCAGGCATAATATCAATCTCTCCTTGCTGTAAAGCATCGAGGCACCCCGAAAAGTTGTAAGTTGAATAAACTAGTTCCCAGTTGTTTTCTTTTGCAATTGCGTTCAATAAGTCTACACTGAACCCACTTATTTGTTTGGTTGAATCAATATGAATTAA
>CBDUMS010000099.1:0-11211 GCA_965368405.1 uncultured Cyclobacteriaceae bacterium | reverse complement strand
TGGTATATTCAGTGTTGTATATGATGGAATCGATCTTGACTCAATAACTCAAAGGCGAAGTAGCATTTCTATAAGGGATGAGTTTAATCTTCATAATAAGACGATTGTCACAATCATCGCCGCATTATCTCCCGAAAAAGATCACATAACATTTATCGAAGCCGCTCAAATACTTGCGAATTCAAGTGATAAATTTCACTTTCTAATAGTTGGTACGGGTGTTGAGGAGAAAAGGATCGTGAATTTGATTCATAAAAGCGGACTTAGTGAAAAGATTACAATGACCGGTTTCAGATCTGACATACCTGACATATTAATGGACAGTAACTATTTTGTTTTAACATCAATTCAGGAAGGCTTGGGAAGCTCAATTCTCGAGGCGTTTGCTAATAAACTACCTGTTGTAGCCACTTCCATTGGTGGAATTCCCGAGCTTGTAATTAATGAGAAAACTGGTTTACTTGTAAACATCCATGAACCACAAGGAATTGCCGATCAAATCATGAAACTTGAGCAAGATGTTATACTCCAAGAAAATATCATTGAAGGAGCATATGAGCATCTTAACGCGAATTTTTTAATTAAAACAACTGCGGCTAATACTGAGAAAATATATAGAGAGCTAATGTTTGATTAATTTTATCTTTTAAGAACATAATAACTGAACTCGTACAACGTAATATGGCATATCAGGAAATTGATAGGGTTGAAATGTTAGAATTCATACCAGATACAGTTAAGAGAACCATCGAGTTCGGCTGTAATACCGGTAGTTTTAGCAATCTGGTTAAACAAAAGTATGATACGGAAGCCTGGGGCGTGGACATGAACTCGGATTATATTTCTAAGGCAGAGACGTTGCTTGATAAAACTATATTAAAGGATGCTTTCGCCTCTTTAGCTGATCTACCCAAAGGGTACTTCGACTGTATTATCTGCAATGATTTTCTCGAACACTTATATGAGCCGGATGAATTTATTAATTCTGTTAAACCATACCTAAGCGAAAATGCAACCTTAGTTTGCTCCTTACCAAATGTTAGATATTGGAAAAACCTCAAGGAGGTAATTTTTGAAAAAGATTGGCGATATCGAGATGGTGGTGGTATTCTAGATAAAACTCATTACCGGTTCTTTACTAAAAAAAGCATGATCCGGATGTTGGAAAGTTGTGATCTTAGTATCGAAAAGGTGAAGGGGATAAACCCTACCAAATCAATAAGATTTGTATTGCCTAACATCTTATCGTTTGGAATACACAATGACATGCGCTTCACACAATTTGGTATTCGAGCAAAGTTTAATCATTAGGCAAAAGTGTCAGAAAAAGGTATATCCGTAATCATTCCAAATTATAATGGACAACATCTCCTTGACCGGAACCTACCTTCCCTGTATGATGCTCTCACTACATCCGGCATCGATGATTATGAAATAATTGTAGCCGATGATGCTTCATCGGACAATTCTGTAGAGTATCTAAAGAAGTCTTATCCAGAAATTATAATTATTGAGAATATTAGTAATCAAGGATTCTCGAGTAATGTCAATTCTGGTCTAAGTGCTGCTATCAAAGAACTAGTGTTTATTCTCAACACGGATATAAAACTCTATCCAAAATACTTTAAGCCTCTATTACCCTACTTCGATTGGGAAGACACTTTCGGAGTTATGGGTAGGATCATTGATCCTTCAAACGAAAAATTCAATATTGGAGCAAAAGGAATAAATTATAAGTTTGGCAATTTCAAACTTATAGAAAGACCCCTGAAGGAGAAAGAAAAAAGGCAGTATACGCTCTTCCTATCAGGAGCGAATGCGCTTATCGATCGGTTAAAACTGAACAGGATGTCTGGGTTCGACACCAGCTTTGATCCTTTTTACTACGAGGACTCGGAGTTAGGCTTAAGAGCATGGCGCTTGGGTTACAAGCTCTACTATAATGCCCATGCGATTTGTGAGCATCAGACTTCAACCACCATCTCGAAACAACCCGCTGAACGAATCAAATTAATTGCCAAAAAGAATAAAATGGCTTTACATTATATCCATTTGAATGGATATGAGTTGAGATACTATATGTTTGTTTTGAGTCTTAAGGTTTTGGGAAGGCTCATATTTTTAAACACCTCATATTATAGATCTTATATGATGCTACTGAAATCAAGAAAATTATTGAATCAATCAAAGAAGAAAATTAGCACCTTGCAAGGTAATTCTAACATTGGATTTACAGTTAAGGATATTGCGAGTCTTCTTAAATGATAAATTTCTATTTCATCAACGTGGGTTAAAATCTCTCGAGTAATGAACTCGCTATATGTTCACATTCGTTTGAACTCACCCACTCGCCTACACCTTTCTGAATTTTTGCATAAAGGTTTTCGTTATCAATCTTTTGAATCTTTCTTTTTAGCTCTTCTGCTGAATTAAAGCTGACGACATTCTCCATATCTACTAATCCATGTGGTGCACAATTTGTTGGTTTCTTGTCTAACTTATAAAAACAAGGTATGCTCAGATTTGCGGCTATTTCGTAATGTCTCATACAATCCCATCCGCCTTTTTTCATCGTAATGGCATACTTTGATACTGCTAAATCATTATAATAATCAGCCTCTTCTGTAAAAGCATATTTTCGTTGGCAGTAATTCTTTATTTCTTCTAACTTATAAGCTTCTTCACATTGATTATGCAAAGCAAATAACTTTGTCTTCCGTTTATCGTCCTGCAGTATCTTATCCGATGGTATAGAGAAATTAATCTTTTTAACCAGCAATCGATGGTAGAATCGTTGTTCTCGTTTAAAATAAGAGCCATAAGGCAATGCTCGAAGATATAATCTAGTGAAGTCTTCGCCATCTATAAACACTAGTTTGGGCAGTTTCGTTTTTTGAGCAAGCACAGTTTTGAAGAATTTTTGCTGGCGCCAAATAGAACTAAACATTACGATATCAAATTCGCCAGATTGAAGTCTATCAAATACATTAGTTCTGTTAATAGCAATATCATCTAATGTCTTCCAAATTGTAAATCCGTTGCCATATAAATCCTTTTTATTTTGAACTGCATTCTTATAAAGCACATCCTTTCTAGGATAATCGATTAAACTTGAGCCCAGTAGTCTTCGAAAACCAATAAGGAGCTGATCTTGCAAATAGTCCTCTCCTTCAGATGTGAAAAACAATATTTTCATTGAAGGAATTAAATAAGTTCGTTATACGCCTGAACAAGGTTTGAAGTAAGGTTTTCTAGCTTGAAATTCTCAGGATATTCACTTGGCAAGGTGTTTATAGATTTAAGATGCTCGGCGAGCGACTCTGGCTGTTCAGGGGAGAAATAGGTGGTAGCTACTCCGCCAGCTTCATCAAGACAAGTTGAATTCGAAGCAATAACTGGTGTGCCACTAAACCTCGCTTCAAGAACCGGTATTCCAAATCCTTCGTAGAAACTAGGAAAGATAAAGGCTAAGGCCAATTGATAAATTGCAGATAACTCCCGTGGTGATGGGTTTGCTATTTCACTAGCGAATAAAACACGGCTTTCTAGACCGGCGGTTCTGGCAAAATCCAGCAACTTGTCTTTGTAAACCTTTCCATGACCTACAATTACCAAAGGCAAATCAAATTCCTCCTTGATCTGAGCCATGGCCTTTAAAATTACCATTACATTCTTATTTTCGTTTAGCGCGCCCACGTAAAGGATAAACTGCTCTGGTAAATTCCATTTTTTGCTAGCTGATTTAAGCTCAGTCTCTGTTCTGCTAGAGTAGAACACCTCGTTACAACTTTGATAGACAATTTTAACCTTATCTTCATCTAGGTTAAAATTGAGCAGAATGTCATCCTTAGTCTGTTCGGAAATAGCGAGTACCATATCCGCATTTTCAACCGCAAATTTTAGCTTCTTATAATAAATCCATCTATCAATAGGTTTATAGAATTCAGGGTGTTTCATGAATATTATATCGTGGACGGTTACAATCGATTGCGTCTTTGTCGATACAATATCTTTTGGTAGCTCCTGTGCAAGACCATGGAAGATATCGAGCCCAGCCTTATTGGCCTCTGATCCCAACTTATAAGATCTCCAATAGCTAGATGCAGATTTATATAAACCCTGAGGCATCTTTAAATGAATATTATTACTTCTCAGTACGTTCGGTGATATATGCTCGTTGCTATCTTGAGGTGTATAAAGAAAGTATTCGTTGCCGGTTTGATATTTTACTAAGCCATAGAGTAAGTTGCGGGCATAATTTCCTAAACCGCGGTTATTCAAAAACATTCTCTTGGCATCGAATCCGATTTTCATTGTTTTGGAGCTAGGATGTACAACGCTTATCTCTATCAAAGATATGACTTTGTGATTAACAATTCCCTTAAATTTGTGTCATCCTGAGCCCGTGCAAAAGAATATGAGCGAAATAAATCAACCAAAAACAATCCTGCTTATTAAGCTAAAGAAATTGGGTGATGTTATTAACACTACGCCAGCGGTCCGCGCCATAAGAAAACAATACCCAGACGCCGAAATTACATTTCTTACTGAACCCTTAGGAGCCAAGGTCTATCAATTTTCGGAGGATATTGATAAGATATGGTTGATTAATAGAAATCCGTCGAACCTTGAATATATTAAGTTGTGTCTTCGTACATATCAGTACAAATTTGATCTGGTAATCGATTTTTATCAACACAACAAAACAAGGTTAATCACCATGTTTAGCCGAGCACCAATACGTCTTGGGTTTAGTGCAAACCCTAAGCCTAGAAACAAATTAATTTATAACAATACAGTCCATCTAGAGGAAGATAATTACACCAATTTATATGGCCCCATACATAACCTTAAACTGATAAAGGCATTGGGTATAGATGCTCAAGATCATAAAATAGGTTTACCAATTGACCAAGAGAATATCAACTTTGGTGATAGCTTCGCAATGCAACACGGCATTAACAAAAAAACGATAGCCTTCTGTGCTCAATCTGAGCGAGCGGAGGCACAGGTGCCGCCGGAGCTTCTGGTGCAAATCGGCAATAACTTAATTAATAAGGGGTATAAATTATATTTCGTTTATGGCCCAGGCGAACGCCCTTTGGCCGAGCCGGTTTATGCTAAGATTGAGGATAAGTCAAGTTGTATTATCGATTATGAGATTCCGACAATTGCGCAGGAAAGGGCAATTTTTGAGCATTGCGCAATGTACATCGGGAACGATGGCGGCAACAAACATTTAGCAGTTACGGCGGATATCCCAACGATTGGGATATTTTGGGGTGATGCACCCAATGTGTGGACTCCTCCAGAGACAGCATATCATCGTTCTCTTCAAACCAAGAATAACACGCGAGCATTTCAAGAATTTTTGAAATTATTTGAGTCTTGGTCGCCAAATAGTGGCAAGTTTGGTACTGATAAAATAAGCGGCACATGAAAATAAGTGGATTTACATTTGTAAGGAATGCGACTAAGCTGGCCTTCCCCTTTAAAGAAAGTGTTTTGTCTATTTTACCTCTGGTAGATGAGTACATCATTGTCTATTGCGAAGGTGACGAAGATGATCAAACACGGGCCATAATAGAAGAAATCTCATCGGACAAAATTAAAATTATTGAAGCTACATGGGATCCTAAAACCTATTATTCAAATACCCTTTACGCACAACTAACCGATATCGCCAAGGAGCAATGCACTGGCGACTGGTTGTTTTATCTTCAAGGGGATGAAGTAGTCCATGAACGCTATCATAGTATAGTCAAAGAAGCTTGTCAATATTACTTAAGTAAGGCAGAAGTAGAAGGATTATTGTTTGACTATAAGCATTTCTGGGGCGACTATGATCATTATTTTTCACACCATGGCTGGTATCCGCGTGAAATCCGGATAATTCGAAATTTACCAGAAATCCATTCGTGGAGAGATGCCCAATCTTTTCGGATTTATGAACACTTTGAATCAAGTGCTGAAAATTACTTAAAAAAGGCGGGTACACGAAAACTAAAAGTTGCGGCAATACCATGTGAGATTTATCATTATGGATGGGTACGAAACCCAATCAAAATGCGAACCAAGCAAAATAGCATGATTGCCACACTAGACCCAGATTCAGTAGAGCCTGTTGAGTTAACTGTCGACTATGGCCCACTTAATGGTGTACCAAAATTTAATGAAAGCCACCCGCAAGTAATGAAAGAAAGGATCTCTAAGATTGATTGGAAAGAGGCATTACAGTATACTGGAAGTCCAGACCCGAGAAGACCAAAATATAAACACGAGAAATTAAAATATAAAATAAGAAGTTGGATAGAAATAACGCTTCTTAATGGCCGGGAAATAGGTGGTTTTAAAAACTACCGCCTTGTTCATCGTTATAGAAACAAATAGGACTTCGGCTTCCTATACTATTGCTCGATTAATTACTCCTTTTCGTCTTGATTATGTATATTCAACTAATGAATATATTAAGTACGAGTCAAACGAAAGCTGCCGATGCATATACCATCGCACACGAACCAATTGCTTCTATCGACTTGATGGAGCGCGCTTCTATTGCTTTTGTAGAAGCCTTTTCTGCGCGAATAAACACAAATAACCCTGTAACGATTATTTGTGGTACAGGAAATAACGGCGGCGATGGGCTGGCAGTTGCACGACTCCTGACTGATCGTGGATATGACACGAGCATTAAGATAGTTCAACCAAATGAATCTGGGACTCCAGACTTCATCATCAACATAAACAAACTAGACAGTTCGCTCATTCATTGGATTAGATCAGCCGCTGATATCCCCGAAACCTCAAGTAATGCTGTAATAATTGATGCCCTCTTTGGGTCAGGGTTAACACGCCCTGTAGAAGGCGTATATGCAAAAGTAATTGACCAAATTAATAAATCAGACTGCATCATTGTCTCTATTGATGTACCCTCTGGATTATTTATGGATCAACCGACTACAGGTAATACTGTGGTTAGGGCATCGCATACGATTAGTTTCCAACTACCTAAGTTGGCATTTTTCTTTCCTGAAAATGCAGTTTTTGTTGGGGAATGGAGCGTAGTTGATATTGGCTTGGATCAAGAATTTATAGCAGAGCAAACCTCAAATTATTCATCGGCAGAGCCAGGTGACATAAAAGGCTTAATGGCGCCTCGGTCTAAGTTTTCTCACAAGGGGAGTTTTGGACATGGTCAGTTAATTGCAGGGAGCTATGGCAAGATGGGTGCGGCAATTCTTGCATCTTCTGCATTTTTACGCTCAGGAGCCGGGCTCCTTACAGTAACGAGTGCGAAATGTGGTGTTGATATTTTGCAAACTTCTATTCCAGAAGCTATGGTAATCGATCAAGAAGGTGATTTTTTAATTCAAGATTTTAAGGTACATGATAATGTAACAGTCGTTGGGATCGGTCCCGGAATTGGACAAGATAAAGCTACACTTCGTGGATTCAAGGTTTTTTTACAAAAGAATAAACATAATCTGGTGCTCGATGCAGATGCTATTAACCTACTCTCTAGCAATCGTGAGCTACTCGAAAATTTACCCGAAGGCACAATTCTCACGCCACATATCAAAGAGTTCGATCGACTTGCCGGACCATCGGAAGATAATTGGCAACGTCTGGTTAAAGCACAAAATATTTGTTCGGAACGTGGTTTAATCATTGTGCTAAAGGGAGCACATACTGCAGTAATTAATGCAAATGGCAAAATTTCGTTTAATACAACGGGTAACCCCGGAATGGCAACAGCAGGTAGTGGCGATGTATTATTAGGTATTATCACCGGGTTAAGAGCACAAGGTCTCGATGCTTTCAATTCTGCTCGTCTTGGTGTTTACTTGCATGGACTTGCCGGTGATATTGCCTCAAAAGAACACTCTGAAGAAGCTTTGTTAGCCAGTGATATTATTAATTCGATAGGAAAAGCATTTTTAAGTCTTCGATCAGAACCTTTTCGCTAAAAATGGCGTTTAAAAGAAAGAGTATCAAAATAAAACACAAGTTTGGTTCAATTATTGTGTCTAAATTGATAGATTAACAGATTAAAATGAAGAAACTTTTACTAATCATAGGAATTTTAACCATCGGCTTGAGCAGTTATGCTCAAAATAGTGGTGATTTTTCTTCTTTTGGTAATGAAGTTCTCGACCTTAAAAATAAAGTAGAAATTTACCCGAACCCGAGCGTAGATTTCTTAAATGTTACGATTTCCAATGCTAATCTGGTAAAAACCGAAATAGTAGTTTACAGTATCATTGGAAGCAAATATCAAATAGAAATAGAGAATATCGAGCAGGATCAATATCGTCTCGATGTCCGCAATCTGCCTCCGGGCTACTATCTATTGTCTATCAAAGATCCTACCAGCAACTTTAGCAAAACTTATAAGTTTTTGAAGAAGTAAGAATTTCTTCAACCTTGCTTAGGTGACTCCCTTTCTATATTACTTTTAGCTCCTTACCTACTTCCGTGAACGCATTAATCGCTTTATCTAAATGATGCATTTCATGAGCGGCAGAAATCTGGACTCTAATGCGTGCTTGCTCTTTAGGCACTACTGGGAAATAGAAGCCAATCACATAAATGCCCTTATCGAGTAGTTTTTCAGCAAATTGTTGCGATAACACAGCGTCATACAGCATAATTGGCGTAATAGGGTGAATTCCAGGCTTAATATCAAACCCCGCCGCAGTCATCTTTTCGCGGAAGTATTTCGTATTCTCCATAAGCTTGTCTCGTAGTGCTGTAGTTTCTTTCAGCATATCAAATACTGCAATGGATGCACCAACGATTGATGGTGCTAAAGTATTAGAGAATAAGTAAGGTCGCGATCGCTGGCGGAGCAACTCAATAATTTCCTTTTTCCCTGAGGTAAAGCCACCAGAGGCTCCTCCTAAAGCCTTACCAAGCGTTCCCGTTATAATATCAACCCGATCCATACAGCCTCGGTATTCATGTACGCCACGACCGGTATCACCCATAAATCCTGTTGAATGGCACTCATCGGTCATTACCAGGGCGTCATACATATCTGCCAAATCGCAAATTTTATCTAGCTGAGCAATATTCCCATCCATCGAGAATACCCCATCCGTAACAATGATCTTTTGGTTGGCACCCGCTTCATCTGCTGCTTTTAGCTGCGCCTCAAGATCTGCCATGTCATTATTTGCATAACGAAAACGTTTCGCCTTACACAATCTTACCCCATCAATAATACTGGCATGGTTAAGCGCATCTGAGATAATGGCGTCATCTGGCCCCAATAATGGTTCAAAAACCCCTCCATTGGCATCAAAGGCAGCTGCGTAAAGTATCGTGTCTTCTGTGCCGAGGAAGTCAGAGATTTTGGCTTCGAGTTCTTTATGAATATCCTGAGTGCCGCAGATAAACCGTACCGAAGACATACCAAAGCCATGGGTATCAATCGCTTTTTTTGCCGCCTCAATAACTTTGGGATGAGATGATAAACCTAAATAATTATTAGCACAAAAGTTTATAACCTCTCTGCCTTCCGATGTTTTTATATCCGCTGCCTGAGGTGTGGTAATTATTCGTTCATTTTTGAATAGACCAGCATCCTTAATTTCCTGAAGAGTGCTTGCTAATTGAGGTTTAATCTTATCGTACATAATTTTACCGGGCTAAATAATATTTGTTCATTTTCATGAGATACAAATATAAAATAATGCTGGCATCGCCGCACTAGTTAAGTGGTATAACCTTACTTCAATAATCGTTTGATAGTACTCTGGTTTACCCTTATTTTTGATACAAATAATCAATCATGAGTAAAATTCTGGTAATAGGAGCGAATGGCCAATTAGGTTCCGAATTGGTGACAGCCTTAGCGGATAAATATGGTGCTAATAATGTTCTGGCAACAGACATTGTTAAACCTAAAGACCAATCGTTTCCTTTTGAATTGCTCGATGTAATGAATGCGGATCGGCTAAAGAGCATCGTATCAGATCATAACATCTCAGAAATTTATCACTTGGCTGCCTTCTTAAGTGCGAAAGCCGAACAAAATGTTCAAATGGCTTGGGATTTAAATATGCAAGGTCTTCTTAATGTGCTGAATATCGCGAAAGAAAATACAGCTATAAGAGTATATTGGCCCAGTTCTATTGGCGTGTTCGGTCCCTCTACTCCTAAGCAAAACACTCCCCAGAATAGTTATAGCGACCCCAATACCGTGTACGGTATTTCCAAGCTGGCCGGTGAACGCTGGTGTCAGTATTATCACGAAAAGTATGGAGTAGATGTTCGTAGTCTGCGCTACCCCGGATTAATAGGCTATAAATCCTTGCCCGGTGGCGGCACCACAGATTATGCGGTTGAAATATTTTATAAAGCTATCCAGGGTGAGCATTACGAATGTTTTCTAAAAGAAAATGCTTTTTTGCCCATGATGTATATGGAGGATGCTGTAAATGCTACAATAAACATAATGGCCGCTCCTGCTGAGAAAATTAAAATACGCTCAAGCTATAACCTGGCGGGTATGAGCTTTAGTCCAAAGGAGATCTATGAAAAGATCAAAGCCTATTATCCCGATTTCACTATTTCTTACGAGCCCGATTTTAGAGAAATAATTGCAGAATCGTGGCCACAATCAATCGATGATAGCCCTGCTCGTGAAGATTGGGGCTGGCAGCATCAATACGATCTGGATAATTTAGTGGAAGTAATGATTACAAACCTGGCTAAGACTTTAAGCCTTAGTTAACCAATACCCTTTTTACGATGGTACCTTTGGAGGTAAATAATTTAAAGAGGAAAAGCCCCTTTTTAGATGTTTCAAGTTCCAGGGTGGTAAGCCATGAATCTATTCCAAATTCATCTTCTATCTGGCCCACATTATTATAGACAACCAGTGTAGCCGATTCTGTTGACACAAAATTGGTTTGAACCCTAAAGCTGCCATTCGCTATTGGGTTAGGGTAAATATTAAAATCTTTTGCTAACCCTTCTACTTGAACAATTACCGTTTCAAACACTTCGGTGTAGCCATCAAAATCAATTGATCTTAGGCGGTAGTAGGAAATTCCTTCCAAAGGGAATTGATCGGCAAAGCTATAATCGATCCGGCTCATAGAATATCCAGAACCTTCTAACTTACCTATCTCCTTAAAATCAATGCCATCAGCAGAGCGCTCTATGGAGAAATAATCAAAATTTTCTTCTGAAGCAGTTGCCCAA
>CBDUMS010000098.1:0-11706 GCA_965368405.1 uncultured Cyclobacteriaceae bacterium | reverse complement strand
ACACTTCATCTTGCACCTGAAGTTTTATTAAGATTAGGGCTACTATAAAGGTGATATAATTTATACTACACTTCATATCAGCATTTAATTTGGAAAAATAATAAATATTTGTGCAATCGATTGTATTTTTTTTGTCATTTTTGTCAATATAGTTTAATAAACATATAAAGTATAGCATATACGAAGAATATTTTGGAGTTTTTACAAAACTTTCGTAATATGCAAACGATTGCACACCAAACATTATATCAATCATGATACGTACAAAAAAAGAACTCTTATTTTTATCCTCATTGCTGTTTTTATTCATAATTGGATGTGAGAAGAATGATCCAGAACCTTCAGCAAAGGAGGCTCTTCAAAATGCTCTAGTTAATTCAACGTGGGTTATTAATGAATCAAGTTCAGATATATCCGGTGTGGCGGGAGATCCCGACATTTCTACAGTGACTATTACCTTTACTAAGTCTGAACCAGGTGCAACATTTACCTTTGGGGGAGAGATTGCTTCCCAGGTCCTAGGTGGTGCGTTCGATATTAATGCTGAAGGTGTTGCTTCTAACCTTACATTGAGTGTCGATGAGAGCTTGGTAGTTACTAGTGCGATTGTTAATAATGCGTCTGAAACAGGAGTAACTTTATCGTTTACTACCACCGCAGCTTCGGGAAGAGTTGAGGGAATAGGGTCATACACGCTATCTTTCTTTAACGCAAATTAACAGATCTTTTTTTCTGAGCATTCATGACTGGCTAAGTTATGGCCAATTGACCTAATTCAATTAGGCGAAAAAAAGGTTAGTATACTAAACAAGCTTAAAAGTTTCTTGTCAGGCGTAAGCCCGATAATTTCATTATTGGATTTATTCAGTTGATTTCTGACCTATTTTATTAATTTATGCTGCAAGGTAATATGTTGGCTAATTTAAATTAAAAAGAGATCGAACGCCTTAATTTTGACTAGTGGTAATCAAATCCTATGAAAAGGCTATTCACATTAGTTATCCTATTCAATGCAGCCTTGTTCTCAGGTATACTGTATGCACAAGATTTAGCTCCTGCATTTCCAGGTGCAGAAGGTCATGGTAGGTTTACCACAGGTGGGCGAGGAGGTCAAGTAATAAAGGTAACCAATCTAAATGATTCCGGAGCCGGAAGCCTCAGAGCCGCAATAGAAACATCTGGACCGAGGCTCGTTATTTTTGAGGTGTCAGGAATTATTGCACTTGAAAGTGAGCTCAAAATTCGAAATAATGATATTACGATTGCTGGCCAAACAGCTCCAGGAGATGGAATATGCCTGAAAAATTACTCTTTAGTAATATCCGCTGATAATGTAATCATAAGGTATATTCGGGCACGCATGGGAGACGAAAGAGCTCATGAAGGCGATGCCATTTCCGGTAAAGGGCTGAAAAATATTATCATTGATCATTGCTCTATGAGTTGGAGCACCGATGAAACTGGCTCCTTTTATGATAATGAAAATTTCACAATGCAATGGTGTATTTTGTCGGAAAGTCTTAGAGTGTCTGTGCATGATAAAGGAGCTCATGGCTATGGCGGCATTTGGGGTGGTCAGAAGGCAAGCTTTCATCATAATATCCTTATGCACCATGATAGCAGGAACCCCAGGATGAATGGGAGCAGATACACAGGTATTCCAGAAGAAGAATTAGTAGACTTTAGAAACAATGTAATCTACAATTGGGGAGGAAACAGTGGTTATGGTGGCGAAGGCGGAAGCTTCAACTTCGTTAACAACTATTATAGGCCAGGGCCAGCCAGTAAGCATGCCGATAGAATATTTCAACCTTGGCCAGACAATGGTTCAAACACAAATATTTTAGGTACACATGGATATTTCTTTGTAGAAGGCAATATAGTGCATGCAAACACATTGGTATCTGGTGATAACTGGTTAGGCATTCAGCCTACCGGAGGGCTTACGGATAGTGATGTGTTTTCTGATGCCGAGTTTGATATGGGGCAAATAACGACGCATAATGCAGACGATGCATTCGATCGTGTACTGACATATGCGGGTACAAGCTTGACTAGGGATGACATAGATTTAAGACTAACAGATGAAATTAAAAATGGCACCATTACTTACTTAGGCTCCATAACTGGCGAGGATAAGCCTGGAATAATAGACAGCCAAACAGATGTAGGAGGGTGGCCTAATTATACAAGTCTTGCTGCCCCTGATGATCTGGATGATGACGGAATGCCCGATGATTGGGAGGATGTACATGGTCTTAATAAAAATGATGGGTCTGATGGCCCGGCGTATAATCTTTCTAGTGTATATACAAATGTGGAGGTTTATATGAACAGTCTTGTTCAAAACATTACAACAGGACAGTTGGCAGGAGGAACATCTAACTATGATAGTAGCACGAAGGCAATAACCATTATTACATGGAACAATCCTGAAGCGATTATAGAAGGAACAGCATTAGATCAAACACAGCTGAATGCTACCACCAATGGCAATACTAGTATTCCTGTGTACGACCCTCCCGCGGGTACAATGTTGGCCGTGGGAACTCATACGCTTACAGTTACTTTTCCATCAGACAACAACTTTACGGAAGCTACAGCGTCTGTGTCTATAGAAGTACTTGAAGAACCCGTACTGGGGCTTGATGAAATTTCGATAAATAACTTTGTTTATCCCAACCCTGCTTCTGATTATTTGTATATCAATAATGAAAGTAGAATTATAAAGCTAATTCTTATGGCAATTGATGGCAGGGTACTTTTAGATAGCCCTTTGCAAACAAATGATAGCAAAATTGATCTGCGCTCCTATCAAAAGGGAACCTACCTCATCCAACTTCTGGATGTTGAAGGCAATAAATTCACGCATAAGCTACTTATCCAATAACCATATTTCGGCGTACTTAATTTCACAATAAGTATATTCTATATTTTGTTCCCCCTATATTAAACAGATATTAAGAACTTAATCATCTTATTATAAAGCTTTAGACAACAATAGCTCATTTTAACCTGTCTATTAAAGCTATTAACAATTGCAATAGATAGATCAATCGGTTGCACATTACTGCTTGTAGAACTTATTATTTGAGCATGAATTTTTGTAATTATTTTGAGATATACTCAATAAGTAGTGATAAAGAACACTCTCTATTTATGAAAAAAGGCTTTAAATGTCATAAATAGGCTTTTTCTGTCAAAAGAATAATTAATTGCAATTATTTGCGCAAACGATTGCACTTAATTATAAAAAAACTTAGCTTTGATTTCATTAATCGATTTATGGGTCTGCTCTATCCAAGGTGCAGCCGACCTGTTTATCGGTAGTTTAACCTAAAAGCAGTATAATTATGCTAAACAAGTACTTTAACTGTGCAGCCAATTGTCGTAAAGTATTGGCTATTTCATTTCTTCTCTTGACTTACGTGTCTGTATATGGCCAGCAAGTAAATATTAAGGGAAAGATTATCGACGGAGAAACTGGTACCGGCCTTCCAGGTGCTACTGTAGTAGAAGTAGGCACAACAAATGGAACTGTTACCGATATCGATGGTAATTTCTCATTGCAAGCGACAAATGGAGCTACAATTAAAATCAGCTTTATTGGATATGCAGAGCAGTCATTTACTGTCGGTTCACAAACCGAGTACAATATTACCCTTCTTCCGACTGCTGAGGCACTTCAGGAGGTGGTAGTTATTGGCTATGGCACTCAGAAAAGATCAGACCTAACAGGTTCGGTAGCCTCTGTAGGCGGTGAAACATTGAAAGAGGTACCTGTATCGACGGTTGCTGAATCTATGACAGGCCGGCTTGCTGGTGTCCAGGTTGTTACTACAGATGGCGAACCAGGAGCCGAGATTCAAATTCGTGTAAGGGGTGGCACCTCACTGACTCAGGATAGTGATCCACTGTATATTGTAGATGGTTTCCCTGTCAGTGGAATTGAGGATCTCTCACCTTCTGATATTGAATCAATTGATGTATTAAAAGATGCCTCCTCGACAGCAATATATGGATCCAGAGGAGCAAATGGTGTAGTTATCGTGACAACGAAAAGTGGTCAGGCAGGTAAGATAAGCGTCAATTTCAACTCCTTTTTCGCGGTTAAAGAAATAGCTAAGACTATGGATGTATTGAGTCCGGGTGAATACGCAAGGATGCAATACGAATATGCGGTATTAGACGCCAATGGAGATCTTGAAAATATTGAGGCTTTTGAAAACTCTTTTGGTCTATTCCAGGATCTGAGCCTCTACGATAATCTGCCAGCCAACGATTGGCAACGGCAAATATATGGGCGAACGGGCAATACGTTCAGTAATGATTTAAGTGTTCGCGGCGGGGGAGAAAAGTTTAACTTCTCAGCAAACTTTGCTCGATTTGATGATCGTGCAATTATGATAGAGTCTGATTATGTAAGGAATAATATCACAACCAAATTCGGTGTTAAACCTAATGACAAAATTAATTTCGATATCTCCTTTCGTTACTCAGATACGAATATAACTGGAGCCGGTGCAAATGATGAAGCTTCCCTAACTGGTGGTGATAGTCAAACATCGAGAATTAATTCTGCAATATCGTACGCTCCTGTGCCGATTACAGGTATTGGTGCCCCAGATGATACGGATCCTCAGGGTATCAGTGGTAATGTTAACCCTTTGGCCGTAACCTATGACAATGCTCGGGAAAAAACACGTAAGAATTTTAATTTCGGTGGTAATTTCAATTGGCGAATTATCGATCGTTTAAATGCTTCTGTATCGCTTGGTCTTGATAATTATATTCGTGGAGAAAACAGGTTTTACGGAATAACAACTTCTAAATCTAGAGATAAGTCTGCACTCGCTCCCAATCAACCGACCACGATTACAACCGATATTCGTGAAGTACGAGCTCGGGCCACATCGCTACTTAATTACACTGCTATGGACACAGAGGATCATAACCTGATGGTCTTGGCGGGTAATGAAATTTTGTTTTCTCAACCTAATGATTTAGAATTTGAAATTCAGGGATACCCGGTAGAGTTTACTGCAGAAGAAGCGTTTAAATTGACCACACAGGGTACGCCTTTCTCGGTTAATAATTTTCAGGCTGCCAATGATAAACTAGTTTCGTTCTTCACCAGATTAAATTATGAATTCAAAGGCAAGTACTTATTCTCCGGTACCTTCAGGGCTGACGGATCGAGTCGCTTTTTAGGTGATAATGCATGGGGTTACTTCCCATCGGTTTCTGGAGCCTGGAAGGTCTCTGAGGAGAGCTTCATGTCTGGTATTACAGATTGGGTGAACTTTCTGAAAGTTCGTGCCAGCTTTGGAGTTGCAGGAAATAATAATATACCAAGAGGTCAAACTAGGCAGTTTTTCTTATCCTACAACACAGCTAACCTAAACAATATCACTAACTATTGGGCTCCATCCAATGTTTTGGCTAACCCTGATCTGGTTTGGGAGACAACTCAAACCTTGAATATTGGGGTAGATTTCGGATTGCTAAAAGGAAGAATAAACGGTAGTGTTGAATTGTACAATAATTTAACAGACGACCTGCTCTTAAGGGATCCTGTTTCTGGAACAGGATATTCTTATCAGTATGCTAATCTAGGTGAATATGAAAATAAAGGACTGGAAATAACCTTAGGCATAATAGCTATTGATAAGGAAAAATATGGTTTTAGTGTCGACTTTAATATGGGGATGAATCGAAATAAGATTTTATCTCTTGGTACGCAGGACGAAATTACAGATGAGCTTGTTGTATCCAGGTGGGCATCGACCCAGATCGCTCAGGATTTCCGAGCTGCCGTGGGTAGCGAAGTTGGTCAAATGTGGGGCTACGAGACTGCCGGAAGATATGAAGTCAGTGATTTTTCGGGGTATGACGAAAGTACTGGTAATTGGATTTTGAACGATGGAGTAGCAACAACAGATCTGTATGACTTAAGACCTGGCGTTATGAAGTTTGTTGATCGAAATGGCGACGGAAATATTTCCTTAGAAGATCAAACAGTAATTGGTAATGCCAACCCACTAAGCACAGGAGGTGTTGTCCTCAGTGGCTATGCTTATGGATTTGATATTACGGCTGCCTTTAACTGGAGTTACGGAAATGACATCTATAATGCTAATAGGATTGAACATACTTTAGCCACCCGATCGTGGAGAAATTATTATGATGAAATTCGTCTAGGGGAGCGTTGGACCGATATTGATTGGAATACCGGCGAGTTAATTACCAATCCAGCACAATTAGCAGCAGTTAATTCCAACACAACGGCATGGAGTCCGGTAATGCCGCGGAATATTTTCGCCGATTGGGCTGTCGAAGACGGTTCCTTCTTGAGGCTGAATACGCTGTCAATTGGTTATACTTTACCTAAAGATTTAGTGAACCGTGTTAATATCGAAAGATTGCGGTTCTATGTAACAGGCTATAACCTGTTCATCTGGACTAATTACTCCGGATTTGATCCTGAGGTTTCTTCTTTAAGAAGATCACCGTTAATACGAGGCGTTGATTACTCAGCCTACCCTCGTAATCGACAGTTTACTGTGGGACTTAACCTTACTTTTTAATTCTAATTATTAGTAAAAATGAAAAAGAAATTTAGCATAGCACTAGCATTAGTAACACTAATGAGTGTATTTGTATCATGTGAAAAGTTCCTGGAAGCACCGGTTAAGTCTTCTTTGGATGAATCAACGATCTTTTCGATTTACTCATTGGCTCGTGGCGCTGTAGACGGCATAAAGGAGCCATTTACGCAAACGAACTCCTATCGAGGTCGATGGATACCCTGGTACGGTATGAATACTGATCTTGAATGGCATAACAACAGTCAGAGTACAGATGACAATTACGATCTGGTAAAGTACAGTGCTCAACCAAACAACGACCAGATGAACTCCTCCAATAATGCCTGGGGTCAGATGTACGTTGGAATTGAAAGAGCCAATATCTGCATTCGCGGCTTACGGGCCTATGGCGATATTGAAAATAATGAAGACATGGCTTATTTATTAGGTGAAGCGCTCACCCTTAGGGCTATTTATTACTCTGATTTGATTAAGACCTGGGGAGATGTTCCTGCAAGGTTTGAACCCATTAGTAAAGAGACGGTATATCTGCCCAGATCAAGTCGGGATTTAATATATAAGCAATTACTTGCTGAGTTGGAGGAAGCAGCAACCTATGTTCCATGGCCGAATGAATCTGAGTTTACTGCTACTACTGAAAATATAAATAAAGCCTTTGTTAAAGGTCTGCGGGCAAGATTAGCCCTTGCAGCTGGCGGCTATTCGCAGTATGCAGATGGAATACGTTTAAGTAACGATCCGGAACTTGCCCGGGCTGATATGTATGCTATTGCCTTAGCGGAGTGTAGAGACGTGATTCAAAGTGGCACGGCCCAATTAAACCCTTCTTTTGAGCAATTCTGGAGAGATTTTAATGGGGATAGGCTTGCAGCAGGAGGCGAATCGCTCTGGGAAATACCATTTTCGCCAGGACGAGGTAGAGTTCTGTTTTCATTTGCTGTACCTCATGAAAGTGTAGATAAATATACTGGCCAAGCAAGAGGTGGGAATGCAGGACCGCTTCCATATCTCTTTTACGATTATGCAGCAAGTGATACACGTCGTGATGTTACCTGTGTAACTTATCGTTGGTTGGATGTGACAAACATTGAAACAGCACAGCAGGAATTCCGGGGGATAGATGAATGGTATTTTGGTAAGTATCGTTACGAATGGAAATTTAATGAAGCTGGGATTCGGGTAACCTCTTCTAATGATGATGGTCAGAATTGGATGTATATGCGATATGCTGAAATTCTCTTAATGGCAGCGGAAGCAGCTTATGAGTTAGGTGATGAGGGTGCTGCAAAAAACTATATTCGAACGATCAGACAACGGGCATTTGCCCCGCAAGACTGGGCCGTTCATGTCGAAAATTATTTAAGCAGCTTATCGGGGCAAGCTCTTTTTGATGCCATCGTTGAGGAGCACAAGTTTGAAATGGTCGGTGAAATGCAGCGTAAGCAAGCTTTAATTCGATGGAATCTTTTAAACACGAAGCTCGATGAAGCTAAGCAAAAATTGTACAATCTGCGTTCAAGGTCAGGGGAATATACCGATGTGCCGGATAGAATTCATTATAGGCTTGCCGCCGATAATGAAACACTTGAGTTCTATGGTTTGGAACGTGGCGAAACCGAAGATAAATCTCTGGAATATTCGGATGTTACGGATTGGGCTACACCTGAGCAGATAGAAGACCTTAAAATTGAAAGTCTGTATTCAGGAGATCCAAATTCAAATCAGTTCTGGCCTATCTGGCAGATTTTCATCGATGGTAGTAATGGGCAGCTAACTAATCAATTACTCAACTAATAAATAGATGAATATGAATACTATACTTAAAATATTCTCTGGGATTGCATTTTGTGCTATTGCCATTTTGCCAATGTCTTGTGAAGACAAAATTGATCCTGTAATTACGGAGTTAAATACAGACCGACCCTTTGCTCCTGTGGGATTAATAGCTCGGGTTCGTAATCAGATTGATATTGAATTAAGCTGGGCAGCCCGTAGTAATGTAAATCAATATGTTGTCGAGTTTTTTAAAGACAGCTTGCAGTTTATTGGCGACCCTGTTTCAACGGCTACGATTGATGATATTCCTGCAAGTGGCACAATGACGTATACCGAATCCTTTGCGGGTAATACACGATACTCAGCCCGGGTTAAAGCGATTGTGGAAGGACAGCCTGAATCAACTTGGGCCACGGTTACGGTCGAGACTAACTCTGAGCAGATATTTCTTGTTGGTTCGGAACTACCTGAGGATACATATGCCACAGTCTTTTGGGTTGCAGGTAGCGAGGTCTCGAACTTCCTAATCATCCCTGGTAATATCATTCGGCCAATCTCTTCTGCGGAAAAAGCTGCAGGTGAAGCAAAAATTGAAGGGCTTACCGGAGGTACAGACTATACTGTTACCATCTATAATGGCAGTGCTAATCGAGGATCGACAACCTTTTCTACAATCAAGCAGGCTGATTTAGGACCGCTTGATGATTTAGTAGCAGCAATTGATGCTGCACCGGAAGGTGGAACCCTGGTCCTTGCGCCTGGTACTTATAGTTTAGATGCTTATACTCTAGCCAAGTCAATAAACTTGGAAGGTCAAAAGGCCAACGATGTTCCTATAGTTGTTGGTCAATTTCAGGTCGACGCTACTGTTGCATCTGTTTCACTAAAGAATATCCATTTCAATGGTGATGATGGGGCATATTCACAGTTTTTCAATGCTACGGCACCAACTGCTAATATTGGTCTTCTTCAGATTGAAGGATGTAAGATTAATGGTTATAATAACAATATTATCTATAGCAATAGTGGAGGAACCTATGGAGATATTAGTATAAATAATTCTTACATCTATGAAATTGCCGGCGGGGGAGGAGATGGATTCGACTTCCGCGGTGGAGTTGTGGGTTCACTCACGGTAACTAATACTACCATTGCAAATGGTGTACGAACGCTGCTTAGAATGCAAGTTCCTGCTGATGTCGTTTTCAGGAACTGCACTTTGTATAAAGTATGTATAGTTGCTAGTAGTAATAACCGAGGATTCTTTAGAATGTCTGGCGGAGGTGAAACCCTTGAAGTAAGCAACTGCTTATTTGTGGAAACCGGCATCGATGATAATGGTACCTTGAGAGGTAATTGGTCAAGAGATGGTGATGTAGACCCCGAAGTAGCAACAGATTATAACAATAACTATTACTTTAATGCTATAGGATTATTTGAAGGTCAATATACAAATCCGGTCGAGGTGGATGCTACAGAAGAAGATCCTGGTTTTGAGGATGCTGAAAATGGAGACTTCACTATTACCAATCAAAATCTTATTGATAATCAAGTAGGGGACCCTAAATGGTGGTTCTAAAGCTATTATTTAATTAAAAAATTAAAAGAATGAAAAATCTAAATACAATTTTTTCCGTCTTGCTAATTCTACTTACTAGTAGCTTGGTTTATGGTCAGTCGTGGACAATTTATCAGGCCGATTTAGATCCATTAACTGAGTTTAGCCCTGCATTTGAAGAATCCAATAAAGGAGGAGTCTTTGAGCGAACCCAGATTGCTGATCCGGATAATGCAAGTAATAGCCTACTAAGGATTATTACCGATCAAGATACGGATGCAACAAGTGATAATTACCAATTGCGACAACAGATAGGAGCAACTACGCCAACGGCCATCACGGTTGTTTTCCGTGCCAAGGGTAATGACCCTGCGAAATTTTTCTTGTTCGATATGGATATGGATTTTAACATGTTCCGTTCGCAAATTCGCATACATAATGACGGTACAGTGGACGTTGCCAATGGTACCCCAACTGTTGCGCCGGATCCGCTGACAATCAATACGCAGGAGTGGAATACGTATCGCTATACTAGGGATGGTGATCAATTCGCCTTGTATGTAAATGAAGATCCAACCCCAGTTGTTACCGGGACAGCGCAAGCGGCCGGTGGAAATAATTTTTTCCGATTTGGTGACGGTTGGGGGAGTTCAGGAACGAGAGGAATAAGTACCGATTTTGATTGGGCAACCTGGGATTTGACTGGTGCATATTCGCCTGCCGACCAGGCCTTACCTCCGGAATTAGTTGGAGATACCCCCGTTGGAGATTGGACCTTATATAATGCTGATGTCGATCCAACCGGCTTTGATCCAGCGTTTAGTGAATCAAACGGAGCAGGAACATATGCCTACGGAACACTTGTTGATCCAGATGATGCGGGAAATAACTTATTATCAATAAAGACCGATTTAAGT
This sequence comes from uncultured Cyclobacteriaceae bacterium, assembly GCA_965368405.1. Taxonomy (GTDB): domain Bacteria; phylum Bacteroidota; class Bacteroidia; order Cytophagales; family Cyclobacteriaceae; genus S012-113. The sequence continues at coordinate 847 of CBDUMS010000098.1, read as the reverse complement.
GCAGCAGCTAAGGATAACATCCAGCTTCGTCAATATACTGATGCCGAGGAAGTAACGGTTGTGCTAAAAGCAAGGACAGTTGATCTAGCCAATAAAAATCTACTCTTTGATATGGATTTCCGTAGCACCTTATCTACTCGTTTTGCGATAAAAGTACTAAACGATGGCACCTATGATATCGATAAAGGTGGCGATGGTATAGTTGCTGATAAAGGTGATTGGGGCTTTACTTCAACAGAGTGGAATATTTTCAGGTTTACTAAGAGTGGCAATGATGTAAATATTTATATCAATGAAGATCCTACACCGGTCTTTACGATGACAGCCGTTGGAACAGCTGACGGCAGTGGCTATTGGCGTTTTGGTGATGGTTGGAGCAGTGAAGATGTAGATACTCAATACGATTGGGTAACCTGGGATTATACAGGAGCTTATTCTCCAGAAGAGGCCCGATTACCAGATGAGTTGGTTGATCAGGAAGTTCCAGTTGGTGACTGGGCAATATATAATGCTGATGTAGAACCAACGGCCTTCGATCCAGCCTTTAGTGAATCCAATAATGCAGGAACCTTTACCTATGGAATTCTTGTAGATGATTACATAGCAGGAAACAACTTATTATCGATTAAGACTGATTTAAGTGCCGCAGCAAAGGATAATATCCAGCTTCGTCAATATACTGATGCCGAGGATGTAACCGTTGTGCTAAAAGCGAGGACAGTTGATCTAGCCAATAAAAATCTACTCTTTGATATGGATTTCCGAAGCACCTTATCTACTCGTTTTGCTATTAAAGTACTAAACGATGGCACCTATGATATCGATAAAGGTGGCGATGGTATAGTTG
>CBDUMS010000097.1:0-11761 GCA_965368405.1 uncultured Cyclobacteriaceae bacterium | reverse complement strand
GGCAACACCAACTGCGGCTCAAGATGCGGCTACCAAGGGTTATGTAGATGGACAGTCGTCGTCCCTAACAACAAGTATTTCAACGAATACAACCGCTATTAATACAGAAGCCGCAAGCAGAACGACAGCCGATGGCGCATTGCAAGGTGAATTGGATGCTACCCAGGCAGGTGCAGGCCTTAACACTAATGGCTCCTATACTCCACCAAGTTCTTCTAATTTCTTAGGAGCTGCGATTAATCTTAATGATGCTGATAGCAAGCTCGATGCTGAAATAAATAGTAATGCATCGTCTATAACTTCACTTACATCGCGCCTGGATAACACGTACGCTTTTTCGGCCGATTTTACAACAAGTACTTCAGGGGCAACAACAAAAGCAACGCTGAACCTCGTTGAATCACTAGATGACTTTAATCAGGTGTCCACCTCAGAGATCGTCATCGGTGCAACGGGTTTATACATGATTGTTATCGATGCCGAAAGAGCTAACCTAGATGGAAACTTTAATAACCTTTACTTGAATATAAATTCAGACGACTCTAATGTGCCATTATTTGGAGGACTGAATTTAGGGAAAACAGTAATTCGTTACTTGAATAGTGGGGATACAATTAGGTTATTGGTAACAACCGCCGGAACACAAACGCTTCCATTTAATGGAACCATAGGCGGATATAAAATATCTGATTAGACCTTTACCTTTACTACTTTCTTGGTTTCAAAAAACTCCTCCTTAAAATAATCTTTAAGGTCATATTCCTTAAAAGGCATTTCAAGCTCCTCCATTTCCTCCGTAACATCGCCACCTTTTAAATAGTAGATCTCACCTCCCGGTTTTAATTGATTATGAACCCAGCGATAAAAGGAAATCATTCTTGCTACGGCCCGGCTTACAACATAATCGTACTGAAGATTTAGATCTTCGACCCGCGACTGTTCTGCCGTTACATTGGTTAGCCCTATTTGAGCAGCAATATCTTTTACAACAATAACTTTCTTAGCGATGGAGTCGACCAAATGAAAATGACATTCTGGAAACATTATTGCTAGCGGGATTCCCGGAAAACCGCCACCGGTACCTACATCAATAATCTTCGATCCGGCCCTAAACTGACAAACTTTGGCAATGCCTAGTGAGTGAAGCACATGATGCTCATAGAAGTTATCAATATCCTTCCTTGAGATAACATTTACTTTCTTATTCCATTCACTGTATAACCCCCAAAGCTGCGTTATCTGTGTTTTTTGATGAACAGAGAGGTGAGGAAAGTAAGCAGCAATTTTTGAATCCATTTGTGAACTTATACAAGCTAAATATGATCTTTCTTGGTGCGGATAAGATCGTAGAGCAATTCACGAGCGCGGTGCAGCTGTGCTTTTACCGTACCTAATGGGGCCTCCAATTCTTTAGCGATTTCTTCGTAAGAGAGTTCATTGAAATATCGTAAACGAACCAGTCGTTGATATTTTGCTGGTAATTTTGTTACGAAGAGCTGGATATATTCGATTTTTTGAGCCTTTATGGCTTCTTCCTGAGGGTTTAGATTCTTGTCTTTTACATCGATGGTCATATTCGCTCCACTCTCATCCTGATAAGAGGAATCGAGGCTCATAGTATCCAGTTTCTTTTTACGAATGAAATCGATAGAGTTATTTGTCGCAATTCTAAAAAGCCAAGTGCTGAAGGTATAATCCTTTTTAAACTTATAAAGGTTCTTAAAAGCTTTGGTAAAAGCTTCAATAGTAAGGTCCTCGGCATCATCAACATTCCTTACCATTTTAAGTATCATATGATAAACAGGCTTCCTATAGCGTTCCATCAGCATGGCAAAGGCTTGCTCGTCGTTGTCATTAACCGCTTGATCGATTAACTGAAAATCTTGTAATGCTTTGTCGGAAAACTGTTTTTTCACTACCAGGAAATGCGTTTAACAAAAAGTGCCTTAAGTCCTACAAAAATATAGTAAATAGGGTAAACCAAATCTACTAAAAATACGCCTGTGTATTGAAACGTAGTTTCGAACTTCTTCGTTGCAACACCAAAGGTTGTTATCACCAATATCAATCGTAATAAAAGCGCTGTGCCAGTATATATTGGAGAAATATCAGAAAGAAGTGTCATAATTCCCACAGAATAAAAAAGTATCCATGATATATTAAAAATGGCAAGTGCCAGTTTAGATTTTGCACTATAATGCTTGCCAACACTCATATGCCGATGTTTTTGCGATAAATAATTTCGCCAGGTAAGCTTTGGGTCTGATTGAATAAGTGCTTCTTCACCAACAACAACGTGGGTAAATTTTCCTTTGGCATATTTATTAACGAAGAGATCGTCGTCTCCGCCAATAATAGACTGTATCCCAAGAAACCCTTTGTTTTCAAGAAACACATCACGTTTATAGCCCATGTTTCTCCCAATCCCCATATAGGGCAGTTTATTTGCCGCGGCACCTAAATACTCTATTCCTGTCAAGAGAGTTTCGAAACGAATAAAATAATTTAATAATCCCTTCAGCTTGGTGTAGCCAGAAAAGCCAAGCACAAAGTCACCCCCTCGCGCATAGCCCATGGCCATTTGCGCAACCCATTTAGAAGATTTCGGCAGGCAGTCTGCGTCCGTAAAGAGTAGGTGATTATTCTTAGCAGCCTTAATCCCAAGGGTAAGGGCATATTTTTTGCCGGTAATATGATCAGGCAAATCATGAACGTCAACAGCATTCAACAGTGGGTATTTTGCAGCTTCTGATCTCAAAAACTCCAAAGTTCCGTCGTCCGATCGATCATTAACAATGATTACCTCAAAATTCTGATAATCTTGATTTACTAGAGCTGGAATTAGCGCTCTTAGGTGGTTAATTTCATTTCTCGCCGCTACAATTATGGATATCCCTATGTTGGAATTAGCATCAGCCGTGATTTTCTTCGTGCGTAGTAGACCAATAAGAAAAAAAAGCCAATAGATCACTTGTATTCCACCCAAAAGGAGAAACACATACAGTAGAATTTGAGAGAAATTTAACGACATAGATCGAACAAAGATAATCGAATTGATATTCTGGTTATCCCATCAAGAACAATAACTATTTTTGCACCCACTAAAAGCTAGCAAGGCAAATGAACTTTAAAATTCAAGCGGAAGATTCCAAATCGAGCGCACGTGCCGGTATTGTTACTACCGATCATGGCGAAATAGAAACACCGATTTTTATGCCGGTAGGAACAGCAGGATCTGTTAAAGCCGTGCATCAGCGTGAATTGCACGATGACATTAAAGCTCAAATCATCTTAGGAAATACCTATCATCTATTTTTACGACCCGGACTTGATATTATCGAGAAAGCAGGCGGATTGCACAAATTCAACGGTTGGAACAAGCCTATTCTAACAGATAGCGGTGGTTACCAGGTTTATTCTTTGGCCGAGAAAAGAAAGATCACCGAAGAGGCGGTTAGGTTTCAATCCCATGTCGATGGCAGCCGCCATGAATTTAGCCCGGAAAGGGTAATGGATATTCAGCGGATAATTGGCGCCGATATTATTATGGCCTTTGATGAATGTACCCCATACCCCTGTGATTATAAATATGCTAAGAACTCAATGGGACTAACCCATCGATGGCTCGATCGCTGTATCAGCCATTTCGAGAAAACCAGTCCGGCCTACGATTATAATCAAACGCTATTCCCAATTGTACAGGGTAGTACATATCCTGATTTACGGGAGCAATCTGCGCAATATATCGCCTCTAAAAACTTGTTCGGTAATGCTATCGGAGGGCTTTCGGTTGGTGAGCCGGCAGAAGATATGTATGCGATGACCGATCTGGTCTGCAAGATTTTGCCAAAAGATAAACCACGATATTTGATGGGTGTTGGAACCCCTGCTAATATATTAGAATCGATCAAATTAGGGGTCGATATGTTCGATTGTGTAATGCCAACGCGAAATGCCCGCAATGGCATGCTCTTTACTAGCGAGGGTATTATCAATATTAAGAACGAAAAATGGAAAGAAGATTTTACGCCTATTGATGCAAATATGGACGGATACGTGGATAATTTCTACTCGAAAGCCTATTTACGTCACTTAATTATGTCGAAAGAAATTTTAGGCGCGCAAATTGCTAGTATTCATAATCTAAGCTTTTATTTATGGTTGGTGAAAGAAGCCAGGAAGCACATAAGGGCAGGAGATTTTAGTAGTTGGGTTGAACCTATGATAACCAAAGTAGCAAATAGACTATAGTACACAGTTGAAGTTAATTGATAAGTACATATTAAAGAAGTTCCTCACCTCGTTCGTATTCGTGGTATTTATCATTGTATTGATTATTGTGGTTATTGATATCACAGAAAAAATTGGGGATTTCACCGATAAGGAGGTGCCAATGAATCGAATTCTAGAGTACTACTTCGATTTTATCCCATGGATTGCTAACCTTATATCACCAATTACTGTCTTCATCGCAACCGTATTTGTAACGGCCAACATGGCGAGTCACACCGAAATAGTGCCCATGTTGGCTACCGGTATTTCGTTTCGACGTTTACTGCTACCTTATTTTATGGGGGCAATTATTGTAGCTATCGTAAGCTTTTATTTCAATGGTTGGGTTATTCCAGATGCCAATAAATCGAGAAGGGCCTTCGAGATTGAGTACATAGAAGGAAAGTATTATTTCAATAAGAATAATTTCCATATTCAGATTAGCCCTAACAAGTATTTGTATCTAAATCGTTATGTAAATAATAATAATACGGGCTATACCTTCACACTCGAGGAGATGAATGATAATCGTTTGGAATCGAAACTTACCGCAACGCATATAAATTGGCTCGAGGATAGTGCCCAATGGGTTGTTAGAAACTGGGTTAAGCGCGAGCTAAAGGATAATGGAGAAATTATTACCCATGGAGATTCTCTCTTAATGGACTTGGTAATTCTTCCGAAAGATTTTCAATCGCAACATCGCTTATGGGAGACATTAACGAACCCCGAACTAGATGAGAAAATCTATGAGATTAATTCTAGAGGGTTGGAAGGCGTGGAGATATACCAGGTAGAAAAGTATTTTAGGTTTACGATGCCATATACTGTTTTGGTATTAGTCTTTATCGGCGTGATTGTGTCATCCCGAAAAACGAGGGGTGGTACCGGGCTGCAAATCGCACTTGGGTTTATCATCTCCTTTATCTTTATCATCTTCGTGATAACGAGTCGTGGAATAGCAGAAGGGGGTATTATCAATCCAGCTGTCGCCGTATGGATTCCGAATGTGGTATTTTCTGGGGTCGGGCTGCTCATGTACCGCTACGTACCTCGATAATGGAAATTGGCAAATCATATTTCCGTCTACATTTTGTTGTAGTCCTTTGGGGGTTTACAGCGATTTTAGGTCTTTTAATAGAGATGAGTTTTGGCGAGCTCGTCTTTTATCGTACCCTGATCTCTACCATTGCCCTTGCCATCATCATGCTATACTCCAAGGAGCGTTTCGCTATTGGAAAGAAAGAAGCGACCAAGCTCTTATTAACTGGAACTACAATTGCTGTTCATTGGATACTTTTCTTTGGTGCCGCGCGATACTCCAATGCATCGGTTAGCCTTATTGGACTTTCTACCACCACACTTTGGACTTCTTTAATAGAACCTCTAGTACAGAAAAAGAAAGTAAGCTTTTTAGAAGTTGTCTTCGCTGTTGTTGTAATAATAGGGCTCTATATTATTTATAAAGACGATTTTACCTACGGCCTTGGTTTGGTTATGTCGCTGGGCGCTGCCTTATTAGCAGCATTTTTTACCGTAATGAACCATGGTTTTGTACGTAAGCACCACCATTCTACTATTGTTTTCTACGAGATGCTAGGTGCCTGGTTAATGACAATTCCTTTTCTATGGATTCTAAATAGTGGTAGCGGGGAGGTCCTATCTTTACCATCTCAATCGGATACCGCCTACTTATTTATTCTGGCACTAGTTTGTACTGTTTATGCAAATGCTGAGGCTACAAAATTACTTAAGCAGTTTTCTGCCTTTGCTACTAACCTGGTAATTACGATGGAGCCGGTATATGGCATTATACTGGCCTTGTTATTCTTTGGTAATACCGAAAAAATGGAGCCGGGATTTTATTTTGGCACCATTCTTATAATTAGTTCAGTTATTCTATATCCGATTATTCTCAAGAAAATAACACGAGAAATTCGGTAATATTCACAACTTTCGTGCAACCTTTTCGTAAAATTAAGTGTCAAAAACATAAAGAGGCCCAACACCTCACCAATAACAATCATGGGAATTCTTAACTTATTCAAATCAAAGAAGAAGCGTAAAGCCATTTGTGCACTTACGGGAACGTCGTTAGAAGAAGGCGAAGGCAGGCTGGTTACTACCTCCGAAGTCGTTGTTTCTGAAAAATTCTGGGAAAGTGTAATGACAGAGCCTGAGGCTATGGCTTACACGATCAACTATTTCGAAAAGCAGGATAGCAATGCCGAAATGATGCGCAATGCGATATTCAGTAAATATGCCGATAGGGCCGAACCCTGGATCGTATCTGAAGACTGTCTCCAGACCTATGGTATTGAGACCTCACTTAATGGAACCGCCGTAAAAGATTGGTGGAGCAGTGAGGGTAGCTTTCGTCCAGAAAATTCAGGTAAGGCTATTGATGTACTATCCGAAGAGGAGTTTAAGAAGGCCAAAAAATATGCTATTACTGAGGCAGGTCGCAGTCGGGTTGGCAATTAGCTGACATTTAAGATTTGCTGGATGATAGCTGCGAAAACTGCTATGCGCCAAATCGAATCTTAAAAGGAATAATGCTTATTTTTAGTTCGTATTAATTCAATACAATGGAAAAACTGGGATATATCCTTCTCTCAATTGTTGCTGTAGCATGGCTAGTCATTGTGATATCAGGATTAGTTATGGCATTTCCTTGGGGGATAATTGGCCTTGTTGGTATTCTTGGAATTGGCGTACTTTTAATTAAGGTAATCTCTGATCGGATTAATAATAAAGAAGACGACCATTACTCGAAAAATGTACACAAATGAAAGTTATTGGTAAGAAACTCTTAACCACGACCCAGGATAATTTTTCAGATTATGAGATTGTAAAGACGCTGGGATTAGTTCGCGGTAATACCATAAGGGCAAGGCATGTTGGTAAAGATATTATGGCAGGATTACGCACCATTGTTGGTGGCGAAATTTCGGAGTACACCAAGATGCTCGCCGAATCGCGCGAACAAGCCCTCGATAGAATGTATGAAGAAGCGGAGGCACTTGGTGCCGACGGAATAGTCTGTGTTCGGTTTACAACTTCAGCCGTAATGGCCAGCGCCGCCGAGTTATTGGCATATGGAACTGCAGTAAAATTGCAAAAAAAGTAGGGTAGACCAGTATGTCTACTGATCTATCGACCCTATTACTCTTTTCATAAATTCATTCAAAGCAGTTTTTTCGTCTTTGCCACCTTTAATCATTTCACGAACTTCGAGGGCTCCATACATATTCGAGAGTAGCTCTCCAATCACATCGAGCTCTTCATCTTTAAGCCCTTTGCTTTCACTAATATGCTCGAGCACTTCAATGGCCTCGATAACGTAGTCCTGATCATTCGCTGAAATGAACTGGTTAATATGTTTAATTACTGGCAACTTCATTAATAAATGCTTTTAACGATTCTCCTTTGTTAGTTTGAATTTGATCTAAAAAACTCCCGTCTTTGAATGCTGCAAAAGTTGGTAAGTTATTCACCTGCGCTAGCTTTCGTGATTCTGGGTACTTTTCTGCATCTACCATCACAAAACTGATATCTTCGTTTTCTGAGGCCATGCCTTTAAACTTCGGTTTCATCATGCGGCAATTTCCGCACCATCCAGCCGAGTATTGAACTACTACCTTTTTGTTTGATGAAACAATCTCCTGTAAATTGTCTTCTGTTAATTCAGTATACATAATATTAGTAATTAATTGTTCGATAAATATTCTGCTACGCCATCTCTATCGGCTTTCATAGCAGTTTTCCCTTCTTCCCAGTTTGCCGGACATACCTCACCGTGCGTCTGAACATGTGAATAGGCATCAATAAGTCTAAGAAAATCATTAACGTTTCTACCTAGTGGCATATGATTTACTCCTTCATGGAACACTGTACCCTCTTCATCAATCAAGTACGTTGCTCGATAACTTACATTATCGCCCTTCATTATTTCCTGACCAAGTTCGTCGTCATAGCGATCTACCTCTCCGTCTAAGATACCTAAAATAGAGGATAGATTACGATTACTGTCGGCAAGAATTTTGTAGGTTACACCTTCAATGCCGCCATCGTCTTTGCTTGTATTTAACCAGGCAAAATGCGATTCCGCAGTATCGCAGGATGCACCAATAACAATGGTGTTTCGTTTTTCGAACTCACCTAACGCGGCTTGAAAAGCATGCAACTCAGTTGGGCAAACAAAAGTGAAATCTTTCGGGTACCAGAATAGCAAAACCTTCTTCTTGCTATTTACGGCCTCTTCTAAAATATTAATATCTTCTAAATCGCCCATTGCGTTCATGGCCGGTACTGAGATATTTGGAAATTTTTTTCCTGTGTATGACATAATTTGTTCTTATTTAATTTTTATTAATGCAAATCTAGTGGGGATATTACATAGATAAAAACGAAAAAAACTATAGCTTTGATAGAAACTGTCTATCATGAATTTCCAACAGCTGAAATATGTATTAGCGGTGCACAAACACAAGCATTTTGGGCTTGCAGCAGAAAGTTGCCATATAACACAGGCTACCCTCAGTGCCATGATCAAGAAAATTGAACATGAACTTGATCTTACCTTGTTCGATCGCTCTCGACACCCCATTAAAACCACCGAGCAGGGTGAGGCCTTTATCCAAGTCGCAAAAAAGATCATAGTGAAAGAGAAGGAATTACGGTCTATCAATGATAATAATGATTCTTTGAATGGAACCTTGCGTGTGGGTGTAATTCCTACTATCGCCAACTCTTTGCTGCCAATTATTTTGCCGCAGTTGCTCAAGGAGAACCCACATCTAAAGTTAAAGATTGCTGAAATAACTACAGAAAACATATTGCATCAGTTATCCATGGATAAAATTGATATTGGAATTCTGGCAACGCCGCTTGATAATGAAGACTTTGAAGAAACGATTCTCTACTACGAGCCCATGATGGTTTACGGTATTAGCGAGCAAAACAAAGGCTATGTTTCTTCTGAAGATGTTCGAGATAAAAATGTTTGGCTGCTGGAGGAGGGACATTGTTTCCGTAATCAGGCTGTAACTATATGCGAAATACAAGAGAAACAAATGAATAAATCGAATCTCGATTTCGAAGGAAGCTCTTTTGATACCTTACTAAACCTTACGGATACATTTGGTGGCTATACCCTAATCCCCGAATTATACTATAATGATTTGAATACCAAGAAAAAACAAAAGACAAAGCATTTTCAAAAACCTATTCCTGTAAGAGAAGTTAGTCTCGTTACCTATTATCCTGTAGTAAAAGGACAATCTGCTCGATATTTGAAGAAGTTGATCCAAGACAAGGTAATACCAAAGCTTTCAACAAAGAACTACAAGAATTCTGATTTAGAAATTATTGGAATTTAGGATTAACCTAAAATATTTTACCAGAATGACCCAATCCAAAGCTGGTGAGAGCTTAATTAAGCGCAGCCAAAGAGTGCGATAAATCTGCTTCTATCCGTAACGCATAATTATCTGGGATAGGAATCCATTCCTCCACGAATTCGTCTAGTTTTTCTGATACAACCAGCATAGATTTTGGATTTTCGCTTTCTGGTATCATCCTGCAAATGTTTCCATCGCACTCGTATTTTTTACCTTTAGCGAAGTAAAGAGTCCTGGACTCATTATGTGGATCTGAACTATAGCGTGTAGCAATTAAGCGGCGCCCATCACTTATTACCATATTATAGGTAGAAGGCTTCTCGATGCCTCGTTTTGCTTTCAGATCTTCAATTTGCTCGAATGTTCTTTTAAAATTTTCGGTGAGGACATCTAAACTTAGTTCGCTACCTTCTTTGCCATTAGAGTTATCGGATACATTTTGCATGAAGAGTGCAAAAATATGTTCACTATCGGTTTGGCCTTTTATCCAGGTATAGAAGTGGTTCGAGAGCCTATTAATAATATCGCGTTTGATATCGATAAATCCGGGAACACCACCATTGTGCATCATTAAATACTGCTTATAATGGAAAGGGTGACTATTTTCTAGAGCAACTGTACCCATTGTTGCAGCTCTAATATGGGCTAAAAAACAATTTGACTTTATAATTCCGGCATTGATTTTTAAATTCTGATTATTCCAGGCTGGCGTTATCGATCTGAATAATCCAGGTTCTTCTCGAACCGCTTTAACGTACCATCCCATCCCAAAACCATCGCCATTCAATGGTTCAATAGATTCTTCGGCATGATAACTCTGATGGATAAGGGAATTTTTTGGCTTCGTTAATAAGTCTTCGGCCAGGACAGGTTCTCCAAGATAGGCTATAAAACGACACATAGAGCTAGCGTTTTGATCTACCTAAAGTTAATCATTAATATTAAGGAAAGGTACTTAAAACCTCTCTTCAGGCTTTCCTAACGTAAAATATAGGCTCGTCGAGCGGCAAGGCGTATCGGATCGTTTTCTCTTTTGATAGATCGTTGTTAACCCATATTTCTTCAGCCTCAAAGCCAACGGACTTAAGTCGATCGATATAGTCTTTGCCATATAAACGCACATGGTCGTCCTGCCCAAAAACAAGCTCCCGTTCTTTTGGAGAAGTTATGGTCGAGTCTTCATAGGTTTTTTCCGGAAGTGGATAAAAAAGAGGCACTTGCACAATCCCCCAACCACCAGGTTTTAGAACCCGATATAGCTCGCTCATTGCCTTGATGTCATCATCTACATGCTCCATTACATGATTACAAAATACCACATTAAAGCTATCAGCATCAAAAGGCATATCTAATACATCCAATTTAATTTTCGCTAAAGGAGACTCTAAATCAGCCGTTATATAATTCTCCTGATGAATTTTCTCAAAGCGCTTTATAAAGCAGAGCTCAGGGGCTATATGCAATACTTTGAGTTCAGCGGTGAAAAAATTGGTTCGTTCTTTTAAGAATAGCCACATCATTCTATGGCGCTCTAAGGACAGACAATTTGGGCATAAGGCATTAGCTCTACCCTTTCTGCCATAAGGTAAAAACTTGCGATAATGGTGAGCGCACACATTGCATTCTACTTTATTTCCTAAGTAGAAAATGGATAATACTCGTGCAACCCAATGGCTAAATACCTGAAGATACTTTCTTGGAATATAGCGGAGCGCAAAACTGATCATTGACTTCATTGGTGACAAAGATATTTTGCTTCACTCCAAATAAAATTTTTATGAACTAAAACTTTTTCAAGAGTTAATACATCTATAAAGAAATTCACGTAGATTAATACTGTAAAAAGCAGACTTGAAAACTCAATCAATGGTAAATGAAACGATTCTGGATATTGCGATGAATCATGCAGATAGCCTTATTTTGAGAGCTCAGTCTGGCGATAGTGAGGCCTTTAATAAACTGGTTAATTTATGGTATAAAAGGATATATAATTATTGTTTCAAGTATGCTGGAAGCCATGATATCGCAATGGATATCACCCAAAACACCTTTATTTCAGTACATAAGAACTTAGGCCAACTTAAACA
>CBDUMS010000096.1:0-11900 GCA_965368405.1 uncultured Cyclobacteriaceae bacterium | reverse complement strand
TAAAGTATATAAATGGGAGGCAAAAAAAGTATTTGTTGATACCACGTAATAATGCGGCTACCGATATTTTAGGAAACTAATCCTTGCTTTAAGCCTAATACCACTACTTACTAAAATCAACAAAAGCAGGTTGCCAGGTAATTGAATCCCCAAGGATACCATGGGATTCGCTAAGCAATTCAATATGCTCTGGGACGACTTTAACTAATGCATATCCTTTCGGATAGTTTGGGTAAAATTCCTTCCAGGATGATTTCCAATACTTTTTAAGAAGGTTTTCGGAGGTAATGATCTCAGCATTTCCATAAACACTTACATAAGCCGATAGGCGTTTATCGTAATAGTGAACCACCACCCTGGAATCATTCGAAATCTCAGTCACTTTTCTACTCATGGGATTGGTACCGAACCAGACCACAAAGTCATCTTCCACTGGAAAAGGATCCATAACCCTGGCTCGTGGATGACCTGAGCTGTCTAAGCTGATGAGCGTACAGGTGCCGCTATTTGCTATTATCTCCTTGGCGATTTGGCTATGGGAAAGCGAGTGGCTTGAGTTTTCCGCAATATCGTTGCAGGCAACAAAAACGAGTACAAGGATTGAATAAATAGATAGTTTACTTAACGCCATAATTTGTTCAATTTGTGATTTTCTTAGGAAGTACAATACAGCTTACACCAAGCCATGTAATATCACGATACTCAAGTGTACTGTAAGGAAGATTACCATTATAGAAATCCAAAAGAAAGGCAAGATGTGTTTTATTGGATTGACCCATTTCAATACCAGCTCCTACTCTATAATTCGGACTATACTTATTCTCTTCGAAGATTTTTACATCAATTCCACCTATGAAACGAATGAAATCCATTTCGCGCCTTTTTTGTCGGAACTGAATACCGAATTGTGTTGAAAAACGATCTCGGATACTGTTTGGGGTAAAAATATAGCCAATCTGCGCATAGTATCGCATAACACCTTGTGCAAAAGAAGCGGTGTAATCAACCTGTTCGTAGTTAAGTGTATTAGGTGTTGGGGTTGTTATGTCGTTTCGAAAAATGTAGTCATCAGCTAAATGAGATGAGATATGAAAAAGTCGAAAGCGCATTGTGAACCTGCGGTTTTTATAATGGATAAACCCGGTCGCACGATAGTCAACATTCATCATTCCCCCTAAATAAACGCCGTCATCAACAGGCTTAATCTCGAATTGGGTAAACGCAGCTGCTTGAATGCCAAACTCCCAGCCTTGAGTGCTGTCGATCTTATAGCGAACCAATGATTGATGAAATGCAAGATTAACAGGGATGTATACACCCGACTGACCTTCGTTATTCTCCCATACTTCGAGAATTCCGGCTGATGTTAAACTCTCGGTTGGGTCGTACAATAAAGGGTCAAAATAAAACCCTTCTGCCAAAAGCTGAACTCTTTTTTCTTGGGCACTTGAGCTTAATGAAAAGGGTGCTACCAAAACAATTATTAATAAAACTCGTTGCATAAATTGTTGAGGTGCCATGAGTTATAAAGATAAAGTATAGCCCTGTTTAATAGTGATTGGAGGCGTAGATTTTATGTCAAAGTCCCTATTTGTATTTAGAAATAATACTGATCTTCTATTTTTTAATTCTCGCTGAAAACTTATTTTCGCCTCATTACAACTAATCTAAGTATTCCAATGAAGGAAAAAGACGAAAGAACCCGATACTCAGATAAGGAATTAAAAGAGTTTGAGGAACTAATCAAGGACAAGCTAGAAAAAGCGGCTAATGAGCTGAATATTCTAAAGCAATCATTAAACCGAAGTTCAGATAGTGGTACAGGAGATACCACCATAACCTCGAAAGTTTTGGAGGATGGTGCGGAAACCAGTCAGAAAGAAAGTCTGAACGAGCTAGCAGCACGACAGCAGAAGTTTATAAACAATCTGAATAACGCACTTATCAGGATAAAAAATGGCACCTACGGCATCTGTAAGGTTACAGGGAAGCTTATACCTAAGGAAAGACTCCGTGCAGTTCCACATACCATGATGAGTATTGAAGCTAAGCTCGAAGAAAAGAAGAATTGAAGTTCTTAATAAATCACATTGAGGCCTTAATTTTCTGCTCATCGAGTCCACTAAAACTCAGTGAGATAAAGAGCAGCCTTTCCGAGATGTTTGACGCCGATGTTCCGGACAAGGATATTAATAAGGCAATTGATGAGTTAGTGAAGAAGTATGAAGACGAGCAGTACTCTTTTACTATCGTTAAATCAGGAGGCGGCTTTCAATTTCTTACAAAGCCAGCATATCAGGGCAGTATAGCTATCTTATTAAAGCAACAATCAAAACGTCGCCTAACAACATCGGCACTCGAAACCTTATCGATTATCGCCTATAAGCAGCCGGTAACTAAAGGAGACATAGAACAAATTAGAGGGGTGAATTGCGATTATACCGTGAACAAACTTCTGGAAAAAGGCCTTGTAGAAATCAAAGGGAAGGGAGACTCTATCGGTAGACCAATTTTATATGGCACCAGCCAGCGATTTATGGATTACTTTGGCATTAACGAACTGAACGAGCTGCCCACCCCAAAGGATTTCTCGGCAGAGCAAAACGAAATTGGTGATTCCAAAGAAATCGTCGAGCCTCCATCAGAAGGTTAATATCACAGAACGGAATTTCCACTATGTTTGCTAAGGTCGAATCCGCTACCTTTGCAGAATAATGGCTAAAAAAATTAATTATACCCGATCTAAAGGAAAAGCAAGTCCTTCGCCTAAAGAGGATTCTGCTGCTCCAGTACCCCAAACCACCGACTCAACTAATCGCAAAGGTATTCGCCTTAATCGATATATCGCCCATAGTGGAGTGTGTTCTAGAAGGGAGGCAGACAACCTTATTGCCGAGGGCCGCATTAAAGTAAACAAGAGCAAAATAACGGAAATGGGCTTTCAGGTTATGCCGGGGGATAAGGTATACTTCGATAATAAGCTTCTGCAAAAAGAAGAATATGCCTATGTCCTTCTAAATAAGCCCAAAGATTTTATTACTACCACCAAGGATCCTGGCGATAGAAAAACAGTTATGGATTTGGTAAAAAGAGCCTCCGATGTTCGACTTTATCCTGTTGGTCGATTAGATAGAAACACTACCGGCTTATTGCTCTTAACCAACGATGGCGATCTAGCAGAAAGGCTTAGCCACCCTTCTTATAATATACGAAAGATCTATAAGGCAGAATTAGACAAACCTCTTGAACAAGAACATTTTGATACGATTTCAGCTGGTTTTGACTTAGAAGATGGCCCTGTTAAGGTCGATGACCTGGCCATTGTTACGGCAGATGGCCTTACTGTTGGTGTTGAAATTCATTCGGGTAAAAATCGAATTGTTCGTCGAATATTTGAGAATTTTGGTTATCAGGTTAGTAAGCTCGATCGCGTGGTTTATGCCGGGCTCGATAAGTCTAATTTGCCTCGAGGCAAGTGGCGACATTTAACAGCCCGCGAGGTAGGCGTGCTTAAGAAAAAGGGAGGGAAATCGCCTAAGGGCGAATCGAAGAAATAGGTAAAGCCCGTACCGGATCGAACGGGTTAAGGGCATTTATAACCATTAGTTTTTCATAAGAATAAAGCGAATCCGCGGTAATTAGGGCCTCCTCGATTTGGCCTTCATTCAAGAGCCTCGCTCGCATGGTTCCTGGTAATAGAGGAGTTGAGGGGGTATACCACCGACCCTCTGTTAAAAAGATGAGATTACCGATGCTGGTATCGGTAACATGTCCGTCTTGAATTATAATTATCTCATCTGCTCCGTTCCTTTCTTGATAGAGCGCATTGAGTTCATTTCGGTCTAAATATTTATACGGATACTTGGTGTCTGAAGTGACCAATTGAAAAGAACGAATTGGCTTAGGTTGGTATTCTTCATAAGAGACCTCTTCTATTTCCCGGCTGTAAACTACCTTGAGTTTTACAAGCGTGGATTCTTTAGGAGCATGAGAGGCTATGTTTTCTAATGATATTTTATTGGTAAGCCCCCAAAGAGCTTTTCTGCTGGAATTCAAGCGTTTTTCGTGCCAGGCCAAATTTTGAGGTTCGCCTTTTGCTACAGCTATAGACTCAAATAAAAGGCACATACACTTTTCTAATCATTTCTTCATACTCCATTTTGGCGCTACTTTGTGCGGTAATACCACCACCACTTCTAAAAAACAACCCCTCTTCAGTCTGTTCGATATATCGAATCATAACGGCGCTATCAAGGTTTTTACCATCGAAAACCCCAAAAACCCCTGTAAAAAAACCACGGTCTACGCCTTCTGCCTTGGCAATTATTTCTAGTGTTTTCTTTTTTGGAGCTCCCGATATAGAACCGGCAGGTAACATAGAAAAGAGGATGGATCCGATTGAGCCATAGTAATCATGAGGGAGGTCTCCTTCAATCTTGGAAGAAACTTGTAAAAGAGGCCCTTGATACGTATCTACCCTATCGATATAGCGATACGATTTTACCCGAACATTATTCGCCATGATACTCAAGTCGTTTCTAATAAGATCTACAATCGTGGCGTGTTCGGCCATTTCTTTCGGGTCATTAAGAATTACCTCTTCTGCATCAGGCACTTCCGCAGAAATGGTCCCTTTCATTGGGTAACTTGAGATGACGCCATCTTGCATTTTGATAAAGCACTCCGGCGAGAATACCACAAATTGATTTTCCACCAAAAGCTTATAGGGCGCTCGACTCCGCTCATAGATTGTTGCTAGGTCTAGGTCCGTTTCTAATCTTGTTGGCACGGTAAGGTTAACTAAATAAGAATTGCCATAGTGGAGCTCCTGGTGTATAAAATTGAAAGATTCCTGATAAGCACCGTAAGGAATTGGATGCCTGTTAAAAACGAACGAATTAATACTTTGATTACCCTGAAAGCCAATTTTGCCATTAAGACTATACTGTATTGACATTGGGATCTCATCGAGTGGAAACAGCAAAGTTTTATCGGTAGAGTAATCTACGATAAAGAGAAAAGGGGTATGGGATTTCCCATACTGGTTCATCATATGGATGGCCTCATCTTTCGAAAACATGGGGTCAGTCTAAAGTTTATCGTTTACTATACGAAGTATTTCAGCCTCCTGAATTGCGGCTTTTTCGGCAATGGCCTCTGCTCTTTCTATAATATCTTTTGCAAAAACTTGATCCTTTAGCCCTGCGGCGTTCACTTTTACATTAAGTAGTGCGCCTCTTACCGCTGTATTGGCACAGAGCGCACCAACTCCAGCATCTGTTATAGAGTTTGGATTACCCGATTCGGCCATTGCCTTTATTACGTCCATCGATGTACAAGCAATTTCAAGGACCTTAAATGGAATCTCTGAAGCGTACTGGGTCGCTTGCTCAATGGCTTCAGATCTTTCACTTATCTCCTTTTCGCTACCCTTGGGCATCGCAAAGGCATCCATAATCTTATTAAAGGCGGCGGTATCTTCATCTACCAGGTCGAGTAATTCTCTTTGGTGTTCCATGCCTTTCTCGGCCCAATCTGAGAACTCTTCCCAGCGATCGTCCCAACCGCGTTTATGGGCAGATAGATTTGCAACCATCGACCCTAACGAAATGCCTAAAGCACCGACATAGGCCGAAATTGATCCGCCGCCAGGTGCAGGAGATTCTGAAGCAGTTTCATCTGCAAATGAGGTTAAGTTTAGTCGAATTAGAGGTTTTGCTTCTTCCTCTTCAAGAAGAAATTCTATTATCTTTTCTTTGGGATTAAACGGACGGAGATCGTCTAACCCCAAGGACTTAACAGCTATTTTAATGAGCTCATCATTCGATACGCCAATAGACCGCGACTGCTTTTTTAGAAAGTAGCGTCCTGCTTCTAGCATTGCATTTAAGGGTACCAAGCCTACCAATTCAGAACCTGTTACCCGAATCCCTCTAGCCTGCGCTTTTGCGCATGCCTCATCGAAGGCTACATGGATTGGTGTAATACTGATATTAGTAAGGTTAAGCGATAGCTGAGCGATGCCATATTCCTCAATATACCATCCAATTCCTTTAACAGCCTTTAAGGATCCAGGAATGCTAAGAGGGTTGCCATCGGAACCGTGTACTATTTTTCCAGTTAACTTATTGCCCTCTCGTTTAACTCTACCGCGCTCTCTTATATCAAATGCAATTGCATTAGCTCTTCTGGCAGAAGTTGTATTTAAATTAATGTTATAGGCTACCAGAAAATCTCGTGCGCCAACAGCAATGGACCCCGAATGTTTAGCTTTCACAAATTCGGCTGGACCAAAATCGGGCTTCCATTTAGGGTCAATTAATTTTTTAGCTAATCCTTCATACTCTCCCGCGCGGCAATTTGCAAGGTTCTTCCGATCGTCACTTAACGCAGCATTCTCATAAAAGTATCCGGGAATTCCCAATTCCTCTCCAATTCGTTCACCGAGCTTATGAGCATACACTATGGTTTCTTCCATGGTAATATTGGCAATGGGTACGAGCGGGCAAACATCTGTAGCACCAAATCGTGGGTGTTCGCCGCTATGTTTACTCATATCAATGAGTTCGCTGGCTTTTTTTATTAATCGAAAGGCAGCCTCAATTACATTTTCCGGTTCACCAACGAATGTAATAACTGTTCGGTTCGTAGCCTTTCCAGGATCTACATCTAATAATTGAACACCCTCAACAGTTTCAACGGTACTCGCTATTGCCTTGATAATTGTAGGATCTCGTCCTTCGCTAATATTAGGCACACATTCTATTAATGGCTTATTCATATGTTTGCTCTTGCTTTAAGTACTAAAGGTAAGGTGGCATGCTTATTGTCACAAAACTACGTGAGATTTACTGCGTTTCTCAAGCGGTTAAGGTAAAAAAATATATCGCAATACGTCAATTAAGAAAAGAAGTTCTTAACTTTTTGCACAACTAATATATCATGAAACTACACTTCCTTCTTATTGGGTTAGTTTTTCTTATGTTCACCAGCTGTACCGAGTTTATCGGTGAGCGAGGTAACGGAGAAAGAATCACTGAAAAACTTAAGGTTGAACCCTTTAATCAAATTAGCATTTCTGGTGCCTTCGATGTCACTTTAATCCCTTCGGATTCGGATGAAATCATTGTTGAGGCTGATGAAAACCTCTTTGAATTTATTATCATTCGAGTAAAAGGTTCTACCCTCCATATAGATACAGATCGCCGCCTTAACAGTAAGGAAGGCATACTAATAAGTGTTCCTGTAGAGGAGATTGAGCAAATTGTTAGTTCTGGTGCTTCTAGTATTAAAAGTTCTGATAGAATAATCTTGAAAGGGCTTGATGTGGTTCTCTCTGGTGCAGGAAAGATCGATTTAGATCTTGAAGCCACCTCGGTTGATGTCGATATTTCTGGCGCAACTATGGTATATCTCGAGGGATCAACGGATAACTTTAATATTGATATGAGCGGTGCAGGTTCCCTTGAAGCCGGTTACTTTGAAACTAAAGACTGCTCGGTCTCTATATCGGGCGTTGGCAAGGTACTCGTAAATGTAAGTGGTAAATTAAATGCCAATGTAAGTGGATTGGGTAAGGTAGAATATGTTGGTGAGCCCGAGTCGGTACAAGGCGATGTATCCGGAGTCGGCAACGTGAGCAAAGCGAATTAGATGCGCATTATGAAAAAGTATATTAGTTTATTCATTTTAGTTACCCTGTTTAACTTTTCCTCGATAGCGCAAACGGCAAAAGTGCTGGATCGAAATATTAATCACCCCTCTCATAATACTATTTATCCATCAGTAAGCGGCGATGGCCGTGTTATGGTGTTTATGACAGACTATTCTGATGATGGAGAGTTCGCAATGATGATGAGCAAGTATCGTGCGGGTAAATGGCAGAACCCGGAAGATGCTGGCAGTATTGGTTCATCGAAAATTAATAACTGGGGAGGCTATTCCTTGAATTACGATGGCACTCAGATATATTTCTCATCAAGAAGGTCGAATGGCTTGGGCAAATTTGATTTATGGTATTCAGAATATGCAAATGGCGAATGGTCGCGGCCTGCCAATGTGGGAAAACCAGTAAACTCTGCAAGCAACGAAGGCAATCCGTCTATCTCAGCTGATGGACAAAGAATCTACTTTATGCAATGCGAAAGCATGACAAACTCTGATGTTAGCGGATGCCAGATCTATTATAGTGATAAAGGACCTCGCGGCTGGGGCGCACCGGTAAAATTACCCGAACACCTTAATGTAGGGAATACGACCTCTCCTCGTATTCTTCCAGACAACAGCAGCTTAGTGTTTGCTTCAGATCGACCAGGGGGTAAAGGAGGTGTCGATTTATGGTTATCGAAAAGAACGGGAGATCATTGGTCTGAACCGCAAAATATTGAAATTGTTAACACAGCCGAAAACGACTACTTTTTAGCTGTCACGGTTCGCTCAATTGCATTTTTTACATCTGAGAACGAAAAGGGGAATAAGGCGATTGCCGAACTTAGACTACCTGAGGAGTATCGCCTTAATAACGTAATTATTCAACAAGGCACCATAAAGGATGAAGAAGGGAATAATCTTGTTGCCGAGGTTAGGGCATATAATCTAGAAACAGAAACCTACGAAGTACGTTTACGCTTAAACTCTTCTGATCGTGATTTTATTATGATCTTGCCTGAGGGTGCCCGATACGATGTTGCATATAGTGAAATACGACAAGATAAAATGTACCATTCCGAGATTATCGATGCTATGGAACTTGTTGCACCAAGGAGAGAGTACCCGAATATTATTCTTTATGACATTAAAGAAGGGATGAATGTTGAGATGACTGGAGTCCAATTTCAACCTTATTCGACGGACCTGGAACCCATGGCCTCTCTAGAGTTTTCGAGGATATCGAAATTGCTAAACCAACATAAGGATATTCGTATCGAAGTAGGAGTATATCAGAAGTCATATATCGAGGATGATTCGCCGAGCAATGAAGATCTTACTGAGCTAAAGGTGGACACTTCTTATAATTATTATCCAGCTATTCGAACGGATGTGATGGAGAATGATGAGAAGGATTCGCTACTGCTTCAAATCAACTCGAAGCTCGGCGAAACATTAATAGACACGACGCTATCTAAAAACTATATGGCCCGTATGAGTGCAGTGGATTCGGTTAGAATTCAAGAGTTAAAACCGGTTTATCATAACGATAGAACCCAGAAGCAAGCCGAAGTCGTTGGCAAGAGCTTAGTAGAAGCTGGGATTTCAGAAGACCGCATAGAAGTAGTTGGTTACGGCACAAAGCAAGCGCCGGTTGATTTTGCTCCGAACACAAATCGTATGGTTGTGGTACGTTTTCTAAATGGCTCGATTAATTAGGAATATGACAAAGTTTTTAGGGCTTAGAACGATAGTATACAAAGTTCCTAACCTCGAAGAGGCTAAGGACTGGTATAGTAAAGCATTTAAACAGAGGCCGTATTTCGACGAACCTTTCTATGCGGGATTTAGCATCGGTGGGTACGAATTAGGGCTACTCCCTTATGAGGACGAAATGGTAGTGCACGGAAATGGCAGTTTTGCATATTGGGGTGTTGATAATATAGAAGACTCTCTTGCACATATGATCAAGATTGGAGCGACCGAACACGAAAAACCTATGGATGTGGGCGGTGGGGCTTTTGTTGCGAGCGTAAAAGACCCTTGGAATAATATTATTGGCTTAATCTACAATCCTTATTTTTCTTTGCCGGATTAGATGAAGACAAAGTACATTACATAAAGCAGACAATAAAATATTCAAAAAAACAGTGTATGAAAATCAAGATTAGTTTAGTCCTATCAGTACTCCTTATAACCAGTAGCTGTTATAGCCAGAAGGTAAAGGTGCCAAGTGTACATAGCAATATTAAGTCTACAACTTCTGGCCTAGTAGTCGAGGCAGACGGGAAGCAAATTGCAAGCGTTGAATATAAAGATCCGCTCACCCTAACTGATGTTAGAGGTAAAATAACTGGTACAGGTTCTGGCCTCTTTTTCGATTTTAATAATGAGGAACTCAATGGCAAATTAGTATTTGGTTTAATCCCTCATGGTGATTCTAAATATCCGCACCCTGTATATCGCAGCAGTTCGGCTAAAATCTTAGGTGGTAAGGTTGCAATAAGCATTAAAAACTCACTCAGTGGCAGGTACGACATGGTAGGGTGGGCAGAATCAGGCAAGGGTACCATAGGTTATAGGGTAATCGATGGCAGTGGTCAGATCTTATATGATGGTCAGATTTCTTTTAAAGGAACTGGGCCGTTCGAAGTAGATGACAGTCTAATAGAGGGTCCATTTATAAACCTTTTGAATAGTGAAGGTGCTACCATTTCGTTTACAACAAATAATAAGCTAAGTGCAAAGGTTACCGTTGATGGTAAGGAGTTTTCCGATAGCTCACCTAGTTTGATTCATGAAATATTGTTAACGGGTCTAGACGCGAACAAAGAATATGACTATACGGTCACATATGGTGATAATGCTGAAACATATTCGTTTAAAACGGCCCCCGCTCCAGGTAGTAGGTCTAAATTTAAGTTTGCCTATGCCAGCGATTCTAGAAGCGGAAATGGTGGTGGCGAACGGGATATTCATGGTGCCAATTCTTATATTGTTAAAAAAATAATGGCGCTTGCAACACAACAGGATGTTTCCTTTATGCAGTTTACAGGAGATCTTATTAATGGTTATCGAACCTCTAAGGATGAAATGGATTTACAGTACGCCAACTGGAAGCACACTGTATCTCCCTTTGCCCGTTATTATCCTATAGTCGCGGCAATGGGTAATCATGAAGCACTCATGATGCTATTTCAAGCTGAAAAGGCATACTTCTCTGTAGATCGATTTCCTTATGATACCGAATCGGCAGAAGCTTCTTTTGCAAAGAATTTTGTTAACCCAACCAATGGTCCGGATTCGGAAGATGGCGCTAGCTATGACCCGAATAAGAAGAAAGTTGATTTTCCAAGCTACAAGGAAAACGTGTTCTATTATACCTATGATAATGTAGCCGTTGTCGTACTCAATTCAGATTATTGGTATTCGCCAAGCACCCGCAATATTCCTATTACTGGAGGAGGCTTACATGGTTATATTATGGACGTTCAGTTTGAGTGGCTAACAGCTACGATATCTAAACTGGAAGAAGATAATACAATAGACCACGTATTTGTTACCCAGCATACACCATGTTTTCCTAATGGAGGACATGTTGGAGATGATATGTGGTATAGAGGAGACAATAGTAAACGACCCTATGTTGCTGGAGAGCCACTCGAGAAGGGTATAATTGAACGTCGTGATCAGATATTGGATTTGCTAATCAATCAATCTACCAAGACGCGAGCTATTCTTACGGGTGATGAGCATAATTATGCTAAAACAGAAATTGGCCCGAAAACTATTATATATGACGATAAGTGGGACAAGCCTAAGCTCGAGTTTAAGCGTACCATTTACCAAATCAACAATGGGGCCGCAGGCGCACCCTATTACGCGCAAGAGCAAACACCCTGGTCGGGTTCTGTTACCGGATTTACTACACAAAATGCACTGGTTGTTTTTAGTGTAGATGGCGATAGCGTAGAAATGGAGGTGCTAAATCCCGACACTCTCGAAGAAGTTGATCACCTTAAATTGCATTAAGCAGTGTCGAAAGTTAATGTTGATTTAATTCTTAGAATTGGAATCTTCGGTACCTTTTTAGGACATGGGTTAATTGCTTTCTGGGTTAATCCATCCTGGATACCTTATCTTGTGACCGTTGGCTTCACCCCTAAATTTGCGCAGCAAATTATGCCGGCTATTGGTGCTTTAGATATGATTCTTGCCTTCTGGGTATTATTTAAACCCAATAAATACGCCCT
>CBDUMS010000095.1:0-11940 GCA_965368405.1 uncultured Cyclobacteriaceae bacterium | reverse complement strand
CATATTCAGCCTACCTAGCTGATTAAAAGCATATATCCCTGTTATGCCGCACATACTCCAAAGAACCACAAAATAGCTGATAGAAATTAATGTTTATCAATAAAATTGACCATCATCAGATGAACAATTATACTATTTTAGTAGTCATAAGATAACCTAATGTATAGGACCTACTACCTACTAACTGTTCTTTATCTCGCACTGATATATTCAGGGTGTTCAACTCAATCAAAGGTTGATAACTTTAATCTTGAACCTGACGCCCTGCTTGATTATACTGGTGTTCCAGATAGCTCCTCAGATCGTAGTATGCTTGTGTTTAGTGATCAAGGAGCTTGGTTTGGTTATTCAATCCCAGAGCCCTCAAGCCAATTCAATAGCTTCTCTGGGCCATTCCTCATGACTCAGGAAAATGGTAAATGGTTAAGTAAAGCAATCTCAGAGGTACATCTTATCGAAGATAATGAACCGGTAATTTGGGAAGACCCAAAAAAGGAAGATAATGCATACTCAAGTCATCTTGAAATTACCCGCAGCACAAAGAGTATTGCGTTAAGCCAAACTTTATTTTATGCAAACGCCAATGAGGCCATAATCATATATGAAATAGAAAATAGTTCAGATCTAAACAAACTACTCTCTATTCAGATTTCAGGAGATATTATTCTTAAAGGAATAAGACTGAAAAGAGCTGAAACAGGCGTGACTATTCTTTCTGAGAAATCGGATGCAATTGGCCTAATTGAATTGGACGGCAGTGAAATTAATGATATTCATGTTGAGGCAGACTATTACAAAATTTCGCTTAATGACATCCCTTTAGAATCAAACTCCAGTTTCAAGTTTATTATGCGTCAATCATTTAGGTTTAAGGATGAACTATCTGATTTTCCATCAGTTAAGGAGGCAGAGATAGCCTTTGATAAGCTACGAATAACTAAGAAGGATGAACTTCGCTTACTCTTGGACCAAAGTGCAGATTCCTGGTCCAATGAAGCCTATCAAACCTTATTAGCCAAATCAGCATTAACCCTTCAAAATAATTGGCGAGCACCAGCAGGTGAATTAAAACATGCGGGACTCTTTCCTAGTTACCATTACAAATGGTTTCATGGCTTTTGGGCATGGGATAGTTGGAAACATGCAGCAGCACTTGCTCATTTTAAACCTCAACTTGCCAAGGATCAAATTCGAGGGATGTATGATTTCCAGGATACCGACGGGTTTATTCCGGATTGCATATTTCGGGATACAACAATTGAAAATCATAATTATCGCGACACAAAACCACCACTGTCTGCATGGGCTGTTTGGAAAATATATGAACTGGATAAGGATCTGGCATTCGTGAAAGAAATATATCCTCAACTTGTGCTTCAACATAACTGGTGGTATAAGAATCGGGACCATGATTTGGATGGCCTGTGTGAATATGGGTCAACAGATGGGAGTATAGTGGCAGCAAAGTGGGAAAGTGGTATGGATAATGCCGTAAGGTTCGATAGTAGCAAATTGCTCATGAATAGGTCGGGTGCTTTTTCTCTTGATCAGGAAAGTGTTGACCTGAACGCTTATTTATATGCTGAGAAAATATATTTAGCTGATTTAGCGAAGGCACTGCGCCAAGAAGAAGACCATAACAAACTGATGAAAGAGGCTGATAGATTGAAAAAGCAAATTCAAGAACAATTTTATGATAGCAGTTCCGGTTGGTTCTACGATACCAATCTCGCCGGGAATTCCTTCATAAAAGCAATGGGCAGCGAAGGCTGGATTCCCTTATGGGCGAATGTTGCTTCGGAAAAGCAGGCAAGAGCTATACATGATAATATGATGCTCGAATCAACATTTAATGGGCTCTTACCTTTACAAACAATTAGTGCGAATCACCCGCTATTCAAACCAGAAAGAGGCTATTGGCGTGGTCCTATGTGGCTTGATCAGGCCTATTTTGGTATAACAGGATTACGAAACTACGGCTATAGAGAATCTGCTAAGTTGCTTACAGAAAAGCTCATCAGTAATGCTGAGGGTGTTCTCGAAAAAGGTAAGGCAATCCGAGAAAATTATAACCCTGTAACAGGTGAGGGATTAGAAGCCTACAATTTTAGCTGGTCTGCGGCTCATTATATTTTATTACTGCTGGAAAAATAGCATGAGTGCAATAACTAGAAATCAAGACATCTCAAATGAGGAGGCCGCAATCCTTGCCAAAAAGTATTTTGGTATTTCTGGTAGTATAAAGAAGCTTCCTGGCGAACTAGACTTCAACTTTAAGGTTGTAGGAGACTCCAAGAGCTATATATTGAAGATTAGTCGTGCCGGATTCGACCAAGAGGAAGCAAATTTTCAGGAGGCAATATTATTGCATGTAGAAAACAACACAAATATCTCTACCTCACCAAAATTAATTCCATCTATCAATCAGGAAAAATCTGTTATTCATATCGATAGTAAAGGTGAAAAACGCTGTATAAGAGTACTCTCTTGGGTCGAAGGTAGATTATGGTCTGAAGTAAATCCACTTACCGACAGTTTGTTCAGTTCATTAGGTGCAGAGGCCGCAAAAGTTACGTCTGCTTTACTTGATTTTAATCACCCATTTGCTAATCGAAAATTTGACTGGGATATAGCCAACGCAAAGTGGACTTGTGATCATATTTTACTATTTAGCCAAAAGAAGAAGGAACTGGTCGGTCATTTCCAAAACATGTTTATTAATGTTCTGGTGGATTATGAAAGCCTACCAAAATCTATTGTCCATAATGACGCAAACGATAATAATGTAATTGTTACAGAAGATCTTCTAAACCCTGAAGTCCGAGGAATAATTGATTATGGTGATGCTGTGTATACCCAGACTATAAACGATTTGGCGATAACTATTGCCTACGCTATAATGAATAAGTGTGATCCTTTATCCGCTGCAAGTGAAGTTATTAAGGGTTATTCTCAGTATTATAAAGTAAGTGAGAGAGAAATCGATCTCTTATATATTCTCGTTGCGATGCGTCTGATTATTACGGTTACTAAAGCGGCCATAAACAAAGAAAAGGAACCAGATAATGTATATCTACAGGTAAGTGCAGAACCAGCATGGGACTTGCTTGCAAAGTGGAAGAGTATAAATATTAAACTTGCAACACTAGTTTTTAGAAGTAGTGCTGGTTTGCCGCGTCCTCCTCAACATAGCAGATTCACTACTTGGGCAAACGAGGTAAAATTAAGTCCCAAAGTAATGTTCCCTGCACATATTTGGGATCATATTCTTGCGCCTGACCTCTCAGTGGGTAGCAATTGGTTAGGACATCAGGAGGAGCTAAATAATATTAACATCCTGACCCAAAAATTTAAACAGCTCCAGGCTGAGAACTCTAATGCGCTTATTGCCGGTGGTTATGGTGAAGCTCGATCGATCTATTCGACAAATTCTTATAAAACCCAGGGCAATAATGAACCAGAATATCGAACCATTCACTTAGGAGTAGATTTTTGGTTACCCGAAGGTACACACGTCAATGCATTGCTTGACGGAGAAATCATAGGTCTCGCTAATCATGACAAGCCTAAAAATTATGGTGGAACAATAATTCTCAGACACGATGTAACCGATGACCTTCACTTTTATTCCCTTTATGGCCATCTGAGTACAGCGAGTTTGAAACTTCACGAACTTGGTAGTAAAGTTAAACAGGGCACTCTGCTTGGATATCTCGGAAACCCTGAAGAAAATGGCGGTTGGTCACCGCATTTACATTTTCAGCTTATGCTTGATCTACTCGGGAATGAGGATGATTTCCCCGGAGTTGCTATACCAGCTCAACAAAACTTATGGCAAACTATCTGTCCTGACCCTAATCTGCTTTTTAAAGATTCGGGATTAGCCAGGAGCTTGAATGATTCCCAGGATCTTCTTAAATATCGAAATGCTCATCTTGGCAAGAGTTTAAGTCTATCGTATGAAAAGCCTCTAACAATTCTCAGAGGAGCGGGGGCATATTTAATAGATGAATTGGGGAGAAGATATTTGGACACCGTAAATAATGTTGCTCATGTGGGACATGAACATCCCGACGTGGTAGCGGCAGGTCAGCGGCAGATGGCAGTATTGAATACTAACACCCGTTATCTGCACCCTAACATTAATGAATTCGCGGAGGAACTTCTGAAAACCTTTCCATCAGAGCTTTCGGTAGTACATTTTGTTAATTCAGGAAGTGAGGCGAACGAGCTGGCCTTAAGAATGGCTAAAGTAGCAACAGGCAATAGCGATATGATTGCTCTGGAAATTGGTTATCATGGAAATACTCAAGCTTGCCTTGATGTAAGCTCCTATAAGTTTGATGGAAAAGGAGGTAAAGGCGCACCAGCAAAAACTCATATTGTACCACTGCCCGACTCATACCGCGGACTCTATCAAGGAGAGGACACAGCGGCACAATATGCAAGTCATGTTGATGAACAAATTGACAAAATAGATACCCTAGGTTGTGGTTTGGCAGGGTTCATAGCAGAATCAATTATTAGCTGTGGTGGTCAGATTGAGTTACCAAAGAATTATTTAGAACTTGCCTATCATTCGGTTAGAAAAGCAGGTGGTCTCTGCATAGCCGATGAAGTGCAAGTTGGGTGTGGTAGAGTGGGTAGTCATTTTTGGGGATTCGAACTGCATAATGTGATTCCTGATATCGTAACAATTGGTAAACCCATCGGTAATGGCCATCCTCTCGGCGCGGTGGTATGTACTCAAAAGGTGGCGGATGCTTTCGCAAATGGTATGGAGTATTTCAATACCTTCGGTGGGAATCCCGTCTCTTGTGCAATTGGTAAGGAGGTCCTCAAGGTGATAAATAACCAAAAATTACAGGAAAATGCCCTAAATGTTGGCAATTTCATAATACAGGAATTAAAACGGTTAAAAGGTCAGTTTCCGATTATTGGTGATGTGAGAGGTAAAGGCCTGTTCCTTGGGTTAGAATTAACTAATCCAGACAAAGCTCCATTACCAGAACAGACTGCGTATTTAGTCAACCGAATGAAAGAACATGGGATTCTTATGAGTATTGACGGTCCCGATAAGAATGTGATTAAAATTAAACCACCTTTGGTGTTCTCAAAAGAGAATGCCGTGGAGTTGACCAACAGGTTAGAGGTAATTTTAGCAGAAGACTATATGAAATCTGTGGTATGAACTACAAAAGAATTTTACTAGGGTTTGTAATTCTTCTGGCGGCGTGCACCGATAAGGAACGCCCCTTTCATGCTGACCATACCGTATTTGAAATCAACAAATTAGATCCTCGCGCAGACTTTTTCCCTTTCTTATCCGCAATGGAAGGTCAATTAAACCGGCCTGATCAGGCCAGCAACTATAAGAGTTTAAATGGTCATTGGAGGTTCAATTGGGTTAGGTCACCTGAAGATAAGCCGGTGGACTTTTACTTAAACCATCTTAATGATGAGTTATGGGATTCTATCCCTGTTCCTGGAAATTGGGAAGTAAATGGCTTTGGTTTCCCAATATATCTCGACGAACGCTACCCTTTTGCGACAGAATGGCCTGAAGCTCCAACTGATTACAATCCGGTTGGTACCTATAGAACAAAATTTACAATACCTTCACCTTGGGAAGGTTCACAGGTTCTTCTCCACTTTGCAGGGGCTAAGTCGGCTATGTATGTCTACTTAAATGGAGAATTCATTGGATACTCCCAGGGGTCTAAAACTCCTGCAGAGTTTGACGTTACAAATTTTCTACAGCCCGGTGAAAACCTGTTAGCCCTACAGATGTACCGTTGGAGTGACGCAAGCTATCTTGAAAGCCAGGATATGCTGAAGTTAAGCGGAATTGAGCGAGAGGTATTTCTTTATTCGAGGCCAATGGTACACGTCGATGACATCAGCATAAGCACTGGACTCACAAGTAATTATATGGATGGTCTTCTTAATGTGATGGTGCACATTAAGAATGACTCAGATAGCATAGCTATTCGTAATGTCAACCTAAGGTTAAGTCATGATGCAGACTCAGTCATATTGAATAAAATCGTTACTATCAAACTACTTGCACGGTCAACAGATACCGTATCCTTTAATTTTAACTTATCAAATGTTTTGCAATGGTCGGCCGAAAATCCGGCATTATATCAGCTTAGTTTAGAGCTAAATGACCAAGACAACCCTAAGGATGATCAATTCATTACGAAAAAAATTGGGTTTCGGGATATAAGTATTATCAATAGTCAACTACTAGTAAACGGCCAACCAATCAACATTAAGGGGGTTAACCGCCATGAGACAGACCCGTTTACTGGTCATATAATAAGTAAAGAATCAATGGAGCGAGATATTCATCTAATGAAATTGAATAATATTAATGCTGTAAGATCTAGCCATTACCCCAACCACCCTTATTGGTATGATCTATGCGATAAATATGGGCTTTATGTTATTACTGAGGCAAATATTGAGAGTCATCCCTTAGCAATATCTGAGGACACTCAGATAGGCAAAAATCTAGAATGGTATCCGGCTCACCTGGAAAGGGTGCAGCGCATGTATCATCGAGATAAAAATCATCCCTCTATAATTATTTGGTCCCTAGGTAATGAAGCCGGTCATGGCGTAGTGTTTGAAAAGCTATACCAGTGGTTAAAGGAAGCTGATACAACACGGGTAGTACAATACGAACCTGCTAAAGAGGCAGATTACACAGACATTTTTTGTCCTATGTACCCTAAACCTCAACGATTAATTGATTATGCCAAGAATAAGCCTAAAAAACCCGGAATTATGATTGAGTACTGCCATGCAATGGGAAATTCTGTAGGCAATTTGCAGGATTATTGGGATATCATAGAAAAATATCCCTCACTACAAGGTGGCTTTATTTGGGATTGGGTAGACCAGTCTCTTGAATATCACGATGCCGACGGTAATCCTTATCTGGCATATGGTCATGATTACCACCCCGACATGCCAACAGATGGCAACTTTCTAAATAATGGATTAGTTGATCCATACCGCAATCCGCATCCACATCTTACAGAAGTTAAAAAGGTATATCAACCGGTAAAATTTAAGTTTACGCCTCAATCCAAAATATTAAAAATAATAAACAAGAATTTCTTCTCAACTTTTTCTAATCAAGAGGTGGTTTGGTCGCTGTTAAAAAACGGGAATACCTCGTTGAGTGGGAAAATTGATGTGCAAGAACTTGCGCCTCAAGATTCACTCATTACTCAGCTAAACTATGTGATGGATTCGAATGCAGAATACGTTCTTGAGGTAGTATTAAGTCAGGTCGATTCCCATGGCCTTATACCGGTTGGACATGAAATCGGATTCGAGCAATTCATTCTTCAAAAACATTCTACTAGAGCCACCTCATGTAGCGATGAGGATTTATTCAGCATCGATGACAAAGCTGGCGGTTATATAATATGCAATAAAAAAACAAACCTTATTCTTGATGATCAGGGGTTAATTACCAATTGGAAGTTCAATGGAATTACCATTCTGGAGAGTTCCATTAAGCCAAATTTCTGGCGCCCCCCTACTGATAATGATCTGGGTAATGGAATGCATGAATGGGCTAAGTACTGGAAGGTAGCAACAGATTCAGTGAATGCCAGACTACTCGATCCACCCAAGATTATTGATAATATAGTGAGATTTACTACACTCTTTTCTTTGCCAGAAAATAAAGCTGAATTTACAGCAATATTTACTCTTTCCCCATGTGGTGAATTAGTTATAAAACTTGCATTGGTTGCTCAGGACAAAGACTTGCCTAATATTCCCAAAATAGGCTTGAAACTAGTATTAAGTAATAAGTTCGATTCGCTCTACTGGTATGGCCGCGGACCTGGTGAAACCTATTGGGATAGAAAAACCGGCGAAAAAATTGGGATCTACAAATCAAGTATTGAAAACAGTTTTCATCGTTACTCACGTCCACAGGAGACGGGAAACAAAACAGATCTGCGTTGGATAAAGGTTAGTTCGCGAGACATTAGTCTCACAGCCATAAGTCTAGATGAACAGTATTTACACGGTAGTGTTTGGCCATTCACCACGGATGAGCTCGACTTTCAGGCTGCCGCCACAGGAAGTGAGTCTGCATCAGGTTTGGTACCCATAACCTCAAAACATGGGGCATTTATTAAAACAGGCGAGGTAGTGCAATGGAACATCGATCACCTCCAAATGGGTGTAGGTGGTGATACCTCCTGGGGGAGAATGGTGCACGACGAGTATACCATTACCCCAAAAGATTATGAATTCAGTTTAAGGATTAGTCCTTCTAATTCTTATTGATATTCAGGGACTTCAGGAGTACTTCGGCAGGATGAAAGGATGTTCTTTTTGTCCCATCCTTTATCTGATGTCGACAACTTGTTCCCGGAGCCACTATAAATTCCTCTTCGGCCATCTTTCGAACTTCTGGAAAAAGAACTAACTCGCCAATCTGCATCGAAAGCTTATAATGTTCCTTTTCATAACCAAAAGAACCTGCCATTCCGCAACAACCGGATGGTATTTTCGAAATATTAGATTCGGGAATAAGATCTAAGGTGTTCTCCAAAGCAGACAGTTCTGATAATGCTTTCTGATGGCAGTGCCCATGATATTTAATTGAATTAGCAATAGGGCTAAATAAGGTTTTATCAATGTTACCTTCCTTGATCTGCGAATCAATGAACTCCTCAAATAAAACTGCTTTTGTGGCTAAGAACTTAGCTGAGTCTTTATCATCAGACAAATCAATATACTCATCTCTAAAGGAAAGTAATGCAGAAGGTTCTATACCCACAACAGCCAGATGGTCAGTAAACTGAGCAGAAACTGTCGAGACATTAAACTGCGCTATTTCTTTAGCTTCATCGAGCATCCCCTTCGAAAGGTAGGATCTACCACTCTCGATCGTGTTGGTTAGTTCTATGGCATAACCTAGCTGTGTAAGTGTTAGGATTACAGCTCTGCCGGCATCAAAGTCATTATAATTGGTAAATTCATCAACGAAAAGTAGAACCTTCCCATTCTCGGCTGATGGTGTACAGTCGAAATTATTATGCTTATGTTCGTTGAACCAGGAAACAACCGTTTGCTTATTCATCAAGGGCAGTGATCTATGAACAGAAAAGCCAACGAACCGTTTAAAAAGCCGTGATAATGGGGCAAACTGAACAAATCCATTATATAACCAGGGGACCATCTCGAATTTCGAGGTAGTTTTAGTAAAGTTTCCAATGAGCTTAGTCCTGAAGGATACACCCTTTAGTTTATGATTTTGGTGTAAAAATTCAGCCTTGATTTTAGCAATATCAACATTCGAAGGACATTCAGACTTACATCCTTTGCAAGACAAGCATAGATCGAATACTTTCTTTATTTCTTTACTCAGAAAAGGGTTGTCGTCGTTCTCTCTACCCGCAATTTCCCTAAAAACATTGGCTCTCGCTCGCGTAGTGTTCTTCTCATCATTCGTGGCCATGTATGATGGACACATTGTTCCTCCAGCTTCAGCACTTTTACGGCAATCGGCAGAACCATTGCATTGCTCCGCTGCCCGCACAATACCTAGTGTTGAAGAAAAATCTAATGTAGTATCATACTCCGGAGTAAACTGACCAGGATCGAATCTAAGATTGGTATTCATCGAAGGCGTGTCGGTAATCTTCCCTCTATTGAAAACTTTATTAGGGTCCCAAGTATTTTTAAGATCTACTAGATCTGCGTAGTTTTCTTGCCCAATCATGTAAGGAATGAATTCTCCTCTGAGCCGGCCATCTCCATGTTCTCCGCTCAGCGAACCACCATATTTCTTTACAAGCTTGCTGGTTTCCTCTGCAATATCACGAAACGTAACATTACCATCTACCGTCTTTAAGTCGAGAATCGGGCGCAAGTGAAGTTCTCCAGACCCGGCATGTGCATAATGTACGGCATGGAGTCCGTAGCGCTTCAGGAGCGCGTTGAATTCATCGATATATTGAGGGAGATCTTTCATAGCCACAGCAGTATCTTCCACTACAGGTACTGGCTTTGCATCGCCGGGCATATTCGATAGAAGTCCCAAACCCGCCTTGCGTAACTCCCAAACCAGTTTTGCTTCTTCATTCCATACGATAGGATAATGGTAGCCGAGGTTTTTATCCTTAAGCTCTTTAATAAGAGAATTCGCCGTGCTTTTTATTTGCTCATCTTGCACTCCACGAAGCTCAATCGCCAAAATAGCCTTAGGCTCTCCTTCTACAAAAAAGGTATAATGACTGTACGTTAGATTAGTACGGGTTGACTCGAGAATGTAATGATCGATTAGTTCTACAGCGTAAGGCTTGTACTTAAGTGCTAGTTGAGCTGCAACCAATGAATCATGGATGCTATCAAAATGTACACATAGCAAGCCTTCGTGATCGGGAGGCAAGGGAACTACGGCTAATTTAGCCTCGGTAATCATGGCTAGGGTACCCTCGGAACCAGCAATGAGCTTTGAGAAATTAAATGGTTTATCGGCATTACCAAAAGGAGCACTATCCATCAGAATATCTAGCGCATAACCAGTATTCCTTCTTGGAATGATTGGATCTGGATATTGATCTTTTATTCGCTTTCGGGTATCAGAAGATCCCAATAGATGTTTAATATGATTGTAGAGTCCACCCTCGGCACCATCGGCATGACATTTTTCATTAAACTCATCAAGGGTGAGATCAGAAAACTCTACTTCGGAGCCATCGCTAAGTACAACATTAACCGATTTAAGGTGTTCGCGAGTACTGCCATAGATCACAGAATTAGAGCCACAACTATTATTACCAATCATACCACCTACCATGGCTCTATTTGCCGTTGATGTTTCGGGGCCAAAGAAAACCCCATGGGGTTTCAAAAATCGGTTCAGATCGTCGCGAATTACACCGGGCTGTACACGAACCCATTGCGCTTCTTCGTTATACTCTAGAATTTGATTAAAGTGCCTTGATACATCTACAATTATACCATTACCGACAACCTGCCCTGCTAAAGAAGTCCCTGCCGTACGCGGTATTAATGAAATGTCATTTTTATCTGCGTAACGAACTAATTTTTGAAGATCATTGATTGATTTAGGAAAAGCCACCGCAGTTGGCACCTCGCGGTAAGAAGAAGCATCGGTAGCATAAATAAGCCGGGTAACTTCATCAAACAGAAGTTCCCCATCCATACGGGAACGCAATCTTCTCAAATCATGGATTTTCTGTTTATGTATCATGACTATACCAAAGTTAACCCCCGGCCCGTTTTATTACCACTAATGTTTTGTTTATTTTGCAGTAATGAGGAGATCGTCGAAAGTTAATAATACACTGTTTTTGAGCTTATTTTTTGTATTTGCCCTCACAAGCTGCGGCACTAAGCTTTCTAAGCGAGAAAAAACCGAAATGGTCATTGCAAAGGCAAGATCGTATACCGGAACCCCCTATAAATGGGGCGGCACTACAAGCTCAGGCATGGACTGCTCCGGCCTCCTGCTCAACTCTTTTAAGGCTATTGATTATAATATTCCAAGAACTTCTGCCGAGCAGAAAAAAACGGGCAAAAGAGTTGGACAGGATGAAATAAAAAAAGGCGATCTGGTGTTTTTTGCTACCTCCAAAAAGAAGCGAAAGGTAACTCATGTAGGGTTGGTTACTGAGCGCAGAGGCGGTGAAATTACCTTTATTCACGCTTCAACCAGTCGCGGAGTAATGGAAAGCAGCCTCAGTAATTCATATTGGAGCAAGCGGTTTCGACAAGCGCGGAGAGTGCTTTAGGTGATGCGATGAAATCTTGGATTAGCTCCGCTGATCCTGCGGGGATGCCTTACAACCAAAGTCACTCGCGTGACAACTTTATCTCCATTCCCCAATCTCAAGCAAGCTTGGATTGGTCCATTAATAGAATTGTCTTGGATTA
>CBDUMS010000094.1:0-12320 GCA_965368405.1 uncultured Cyclobacteriaceae bacterium | reverse complement strand
TCATCATTAATACCATCGCCATTGGGTGATATGACCTCGACAGCCTGCGGTTTAGGCGGATCTCCTTCGTTTACCTGAACGGTAATGGGATTTCGAGTTAAGGTTAAATTGGGCACGTCAGGGTGTATCACTTCAAGCGTATATATTCCCCCATCATCTTCCCTGAAATCAGCTATCTCGTAGTAGTACTCTGTTCCATCTGCCAGAGGTATATCATCTACAAACCACTGATAAGCCTGACCATCAACAATCTCGATGGTGGGGTTCAAGCGTAACGCTTCAAAGGTATAGGCCTGTACAACCGTACTATCTCCAAAGGGTTTTTGAGTTGTATTCTCAGTGATTAGGTTTTGATTGGGTAGTATGTCCTCATATGTAAATTTATTATTACTGATGGTGAGCGTCTGCAAAGAATCTATCGAATTAAGATCCGGTAGGCCATCAAAGTTATTATTTTGTATTCCGAAGGTTTTTAGATTCCTGAGATTAGTAATTTCATCAGGTACCGATCCAGATAACTTATTGTCATAGAGATTAATTAATGTAGTGGTAACAGCATTTCCAATTTCGGAGGGAATTGTCCCAGACAAATTACTCTCACTAATCCAAAACTCGTCGAGATTGGCAAATTCTCCTATTTTTGGCGAAATTTCACCTCCAATGGCCGTTGTACCAAGATATATTCTCTCCAACCAATTCATATCCCAAAACTCTTCCGGAATAGTGCCAGTAAGTAAGGTGTTCCATAAGGCAATATGTCTTAGGCTTGTCATGTTGGATATACTCGGTGATATTTCACCCGTGAGTTGGCAATTAGACATTGATAATCGTGAAAGATTAGATAGTGAGTAGATTTCTGCGGGTATTGGACCAGAAATGCTGCTATAACTAAATCCAAGTGTATCTAATTTTTGTAATTGGCCGATTTCCGCGGGTATACTTCCTATAAGGCCAGCATTTGACCCAAGTTGGAGGTACTTTAATTCTGTTAAATTGCCTATTTCCGCAGGCACAACACCATTCAGGTTATTATTCCCTAAAAATAATCGCTCTACTCGATTACTATCATTCACAAGTACACCAAACCATTGATCTAATGGAGCTGAGGTGTTCCAATTCGTGTTATCAGTCCAGTTGGGGCCATCGGTGGCATTATAAAGGGCAATCAAAGCCACTTTTTCACTTGCCACGGCCGCTTCATCAATCGTAATTCTTTGATTTGCACTTACGCCGCTAACGTTTTGTATCAACCCAGAAGGCCAGTAAACAGTAATATCTGCCGTAGCATTATTGGCTAGTCCGAAATGGGCTGTTTTGCTGTTAGAAGAAGCGAAACTGGTAAGTACCTGCACTTGTCGGGTCATGCTTAAAGAGCCACTATTAACTACAATCCTTGCTCCAATGCCCTCCTTATTCGATAGTGCTCCTTCAAGATCTACTTTTAGCCAGTTATTGCTATTGCCTCTGTTCCGGTAAAGGGCCGACGTTCCATTGAGAGAAAAAACATAAAAGTTTTGATTCATCAGATCGATGAATCCATCATCGTCGTAATCCGCTGCGGATAACCCGCTAAATCCTGTATTTGGTTGAAAGATTTGTTGTGGACCAGGGTATTTCGTAAAGGTGCCGGCATTATTCAAGTAAATCGCAACAGCATTATTAGCTCTATCCGAAGCCACCAAATCTGCATACCCATTATTATCTACATCCATAAAGGCCGACCCTCGACCATTTAATGCTTCACCAACTATAGTTTCCATCGCAACCGGATTCAGGTTGCCAGCTCCATCATTAA
Source organism: uncultured Cyclobacteriaceae bacterium (assembly GCA_965368405.1). Taxonomy (GTDB): domain Bacteria; phylum Bacteroidota; class Bacteroidia; order Cytophagales; family Cyclobacteriaceae; genus S012-113. The sequence goes on along the minus strand of CBDUMS010000094.1, from coordinate 10,525 downwards.
TCAGAAAGTACCCTTCTGGAAAATTCCTGTTCATAAAGAACAGATCCATGTCTCCATCATTTTCAATATCGCCCCATGAACCACTCCATGTATTATCGATATCCAAAAGAGACCTTTCCTCAAATTGTCCGGAACCATCGTTCACATAAAGCATTGGCCTACCATCGGAAGTCCCATGGTCTGCGATATATATATCAGTATCTCCATCATTATCAAAATCAATATTTTGAATATTATATTGACTATACGCATTAAACTGTTGGCCATTTGAAACAAAATTTCCTTGACCATCACCCATAAAAAACTCTAAAACTGGCTCGTTGAATAAAAAGCCTGAACGTACCAGGTCTAGGTTACCATCATTATTTAATTCTGCCCAAATAGTACCGTGTGGTTGTACTTCTGAATTCAATTGAGGCAGCTCAGTAAAAATGAAGTTTCCATCATTCTGAAGTATTACAGTTTTGATAGTGTTGGTGTTGGAGGTTAAGGTATAAACGAGGTCTGGAAGCTCATCGTTATTGAAATCACCCCAGGAAACAAATCGCTGCGAGTACACTTCACTAATCAATCCAGTATTAATTTTTTGAAAGTCTCCCCCTCCTAAATTTTCATAGATGAAGTCCGCATAGTTCGGTTGACCTAGCCAATGTGTCAACATTAAATCATCATCCCCATCATTGTCCATATCTACCCAGTTACTCCCGTAGGTTGTAGCGTCGGCCTTATCGTCAATTATTGCTCCGCTGGTAACCCACTCAAACAAGCTCGTATTGCCCGTTGTTGTTGTATCTGCGTAGATCATGACTGATGCTGTTTGTATTTCAAGACCAGGCACTAATGCACTCGATGCCCTGGCCGTATAGCTGCCGCTATTCGACAACTGGAAATTGCTGATGGTAAGTGAATTGTTAGTTTCTCCTGGAATAAGGACATCATTAAGATACCAGGCGGTGGTAATACTGTTGCCGGCTACAGTGGCGGCAGAGAGTGTTTGCGACTCACCTATCGTTAAATAGCGAGCATTAATATTCAAATAGCTTGTTTGAGGAGCATATTGAAGTTCGTTATAATTCCCTATTAGTGGTTCTATGTCATCAAATTCCAGAATGTTGGAGGTAACATTGAGCGTATCTAATAATGGCAGGACTGATAAATCTGGCAGGTCGCTGAAGCTATTATCATTTAAATAAAGGTTGGTGATTTGATCTAGGTTGCCTATCGTCGCGGGAATCACACCCCGCAATTGCTGGCCAGCGAGATTAATTTCTTTAACCTTTCCCCCGACTGTTGTTACACCTTCCCATGTTTCGACCATATCATTTAACCAAGTAGCCTCTAACCGACCTCCTTCTAATCCATTATAAATATCTACAAGCGCAAGCGAGTCGCTAGTAATGGTGGGTTCTGCCGTGGTGAATAACCATGTGATATCATCTAAAATTGGGTCCAGCGCTTTACCCGACAAATCGAAAATAGTATTGGGTGGGATATTGATATAGTACTCTGTAGAAGGGCTTAGTGAGCCGCTAATATCTACCAATAATCGAGTGCCCGCTCCAGAAATTATTCTCCCATTTTGTACCAAATCCACATTGGCCACCAGTGCATCGTCAAGTTTTCTATAGACCTCTATAAATGCAGGATCTGAATAGGTTATTGGCTCACTCGGTACTAATTCTACTTCAAGATTAAGTCCAACTTTTGTATCTGGAGATATATTAGAATTTGGAGAAGTGGAAAGTAAAACCGGTGCATTAGCATCAGTTGTGCCCGTTGTGAAAGTCCATACAGATGGATCGCTTATGCCAGCAATATTAAGTAGTGTTGGGTTAGGGAAAGGAAGTGGTAACCCAGTACTATTCCAGAATTCAGTAGCCCCCGAATCGCTAGCGGCGCTTGAGTTTACCTCAAAAAAGTAACTTGTATTCGGTTCCAAGATAATTGATGCGGACAAAACAAGGTTGTTGTCGACACTTTCCTTATTAAACGTGCTGGTTACTATAGACCCATCGCTCGATTTTTTGAGAACGATAGATCCAAAACCTGGATCCACGGCCTTTTTAAATGGCAACACAAAATTATTAACGTCAATAGAGACATCAACGGCATTATTCACTGGGAACCAACTTGCCGACAATAAATCAATCTCAGGTTCCGTATATAAATACCACTCAAAGCCTGCAGAAGAGTTAACATCCGACCAATTAATATATATTGTCTGACCGGCACTAAGTAAAACTGTACCATAGGCTGCATTAAATCCAGCGTCAATGAAATCGTTAGATATAAAAATTTCGGTATAGGAACAATCAGAAATAATCTCTAGGAATGTGTCAACCGTAGATGGGTGAGAGGTAACGGTAATTAGTTCATCTCGCGGAGCGGTATAGGTATACCAGTAAGGTGCCGATGGCGCAATGTTCAGGCCTTCCACTGCAGGAGCAGGATCAGAACAATCTAGTCCTTGAGAATAGCCCGATGAAATAAATAAAATACTAAAAAAGGTAAAAAAAAGTTTTCTCATAAACAATCAAGAACTCATTATGAACAATATTGGCTACCAGGTCTAAAATCGTAGAACCAATTGTTTAATACATTAAAAATTAATACAGTAAAGAATTTGAAAACTATTAATAAGGTTACTAATTCACAAAAAAGAACTGCGCAATGACTCTCAGAGAGCAGTTCCAAATATCACAAAACTTAAATATAGTAAAATTTATCAGAAGCCGAATTCTCTAACAAATTCCTGAGGAGGTGCCAAATAACGCCTTAAGATACTCTACTAATTCTCAACTAACTCCCGCCAGGCCAGTGAGGCGGCTCCTAGTACGGCAGCATTTTTATGCTGTAGCCCCGATACCAACAGCTTAACTTTTCCCTTATAGATATTCATCATGTAATCTTCCATATGAAATCGGGTTGGCTTAAGCAGGTGCTCGCCGGCATTTACCAAACCACCGAATAAGAAAATTGCTTCCGGACTAAAGTGCGCGACGGTGTCGGCAATTTTTTGGCCTAAAACTTTACCGGTGTACTCAAAAGCCTCCTTGGCAATGAAGTCACCCTCGAGGGCGGCATCGGTAATCATTTTTGCTGTTAGATTATCAAAAGCGACACCTCGTAAACTACTTTGTTCGGTATGGTCCGCTATCAATTTATAAACCGTTCGTTGAATTCCCGTTGCTGATACATAAGTTTCCAGGCAGCCTCTGCGACCGCAACCACAAACCCTCCCCCGCGGATTAACAATAACATGCCCTAACTCACCCGCAAAGCCGTCGTGGCCGTATATTATCTGGCCATTCGCGACAATACCCGAGCCTAGTCCCGTGCCCAGTGTAAAGACAATGAAGTTTTTCATTCCTATGGCACTGCCAAAAGTCATTTCCCCAACAGCAGCCGCGTTGGCATCATTCGTTAAAATCACGGGTTGAGTAGGAAAGTACTTGCGAATTTTCTCAACGAAATTAACTTGCCCTTTCCACTCCAGGTTAGGGGCTTGCTCGATCATGCCGGTGTAAAAATTACCATTTGGTGCACCTATACCAACGCCTACAATTCTTGATTCTATACCAATAAACGCCTTAGCCGCGTCAATTTGTTTATGAAGTTGGGCAAGATAGTCATCAATTTCAGGATAACCACGCGTAGGGCTGGAGCTTTCGCCAAGCACATTGCCTTCTCGGTCAACAAACCCAAACTTGGTGTTCGTTCCACCAATATCAATGCCTAGTACTAAATCCTTCAAATCTTATTTACACTTATTTTTTAATTCCTCTTTGGCCTCTGGAAGTCCCATATCTGTAGCAATTTGCAAATCGAAACAGCCATCGAAGTTATCTTCTTTGGCAAATTTTGCTAATGCTCTAAAGTAGAAGGTTTCTGGATCATTAGGGAATAGTATAATCGAAATCGTATAATCTTCAATTGCACCGTCAAAATCACCCGAATCATTTTTAGCGGCCGCACGGTTATCATAATACAAAGCTTCTTCAGGATCTATTGAGATGGCCAAATTATAGTCGGCAATGGCAGCCTCATACTGTTCGAGGTTATAATTAATCACCCCTCTTAAATTATAGGTGTCGGGATCTTCTCCATAAAGTGTAATAGACTTATTATAATCTAAAAGTGCCCCTTGGTAATCTTCCATACCCGATTTTGTTAAGGCTCGATTGTCATATTTTATGGCATCCACAGAGTCCATGGCAATAGCCTTATTAAACTCTTCAAGCGCCCTTTCTAATTCGCCAAGCGCAAAATAGGCCAAGCCCCTATTATTAAACACCTCCGGATCGATGCTATCGAGTGCAATAGAACGGTTGTAATCATCGATTGCGCCCACATACTCGCCAAGCTCTGCCCTAACTACGCCACGGTTAAAATACATGTCAGCATCTTTACCATTCAACTCCAAGGCTTTAGAAAAATCAAAATATGCCCCTTCGTCATCATCGAGATCGAATTTCGCAAAAGCGCGGTTACTATAGGCGGCTGCTATGTTTGCATCTAGGCCTAGGGCAGCATCGAAGTCATCTATCGCGGCAAAATTATCGCCGATGAAATACTTTGCCTCACCACGGGAGTTATAAGCCTCCGCCCATTTCGGGTTATACTCAATGGCAAAATTTAAATCGCCGATTGCGCCATAATAATCCTCTTGTAAGATCCGTAATTTTCCACGCTCAAAATACGGAGTTGATTCGAGCGGAAATGCCTGGATAGCTGCAGTAAAGGATTGGTCTGCCTTGTTAAATTCTTGCTCCTGCAATTGAGCTCTACCTTGAGCTAATAGATCCTCTAGATTTTGAGCCTCAACGTTTAAAAAAAGCATGATGAGCATTGCACTACTAAAATATTTCATAGGTTCGCTTTAGTGTTTCAAATTTACTTACGTTTTTTACCCTTACCAATTCTAGCCTGAAGTGATTTTGTTATTTAAGGCCAGCAATAACTATTATAAATTGCAGCGTTATTCAACGAAACAATTCGATGATAACACAATAAACGCAACAAATTGAGGTTAAGAATATGCATATGGCTAAATATTTCTGTAATTTTTCGTGAAATATTGAACATTTATTGCACATAAATGCTATTTTGCCTTTTATTTGGTAAGGGATTCTACAGAATTCCGCTAATATTATATTGAAAAATCGAAAATCTTAATAATATGAATACTTCTTTTCGGACAATTAAACCTCTTGTAATCCTTGGGCTTGTGTCGTATGTGGCAAGTTCTTGCGGCCTTTTTGGCGGGGGTTCTGGTAAGCCGACAAGCTATGATCCGGGGGCTTATAGTAGCGCAACAGGATTATATTTTAATGAAGGCGACACCACTTTTAAAGTTCATGATTTTGAAGGACAGCCAGACGGACCAAACCTTGTATATATAGAAGGTGGAAGAATGACCCTTGGCTCTTTTGAAGAAGATATCCTTTTGGCACGTGACAATCTGGAAAGAACTGTAACGGTTGCTTCATTCTATATGGATGAAACCGAGGTTGCCAACATCCACTGGTTAGAGTACATGTTCTATGTAAAAGACGACTATGATGATCAGGATAGCGCGACACTTGCAAAGTATCCTACAAAAGAAGATTATTTAGCGTCAATTGAGCCTCGACAAGATGTTTGGGCAAGTCAGTTGTCATTTAACGACCCATACCAGGATCATTACTTAAAATATCCAGGATTCCGTTATTTCCCTGTAGTTGGTGTTAGCTGGGTTCAGGCAAACGATTATGCTAAGTGGCGTACCGATGCCGTAAACAGCAAATACGAAGCCGAAGCCATTGAGAGTGGCCGATATGCCCCAGACTCAGCGACCATAGCGAACCTAAAGCCTGAAGAGCAAATGCGAGTTCCAATCGAGACAGGCTATATCCTTCCTGATTATCGTTTGCCTTCAGAGGCCGAGTGGGAATATGCAGCACAAGCACTAATTGGAGCGCAGTGGTTAGACGAAAACCAAACACACCAAAGGTTATACCCTTGGGATGGCCATGCGTTAAGAAATCCTTACGGAAAAGAAATGGGATATTTCTTGGCTAACTTTAAGCGAGGCCGTGGAGATTATGCTGGTATTGCAGGTAAGCTTAATGATGGCGCCATGATTACCGCTTATATCTATGAGTATCCACCAAATGATTATGGTTTATATAACATGGCTGGTAATGTTAATGAGTGGGTAATGGATCTTTACCGCCCGCTTTCATTCCAGGATATGGATGATCTTAACCCAGCGCGAAGAAATGAGTTTCTGGATAAGGCAGAAAATTATAATGCAGCAACACAGCTAGTATCGAATAAGTCTAGAGTATATAAAGGTGGATCTTGGAAAGACGTAGCCTATTGGTTATCACCAGGTACCAGAAGATACTTAGATCAGGATTCGGCAACTTCTCACATTGGCTTCCGATGTGCAATGATTAGAGCCGGCTCGAACTACTAAGCGTTAAAAACTTAATCAAAAAACCTCATGGGAATCCTCATGAGGTTTTTTTGTGTTTAGTGATTCTACGCCATCGCCAGTGCCGCTATGCTTAGCTTCTTAGCACCGGCCTGCAGGATTGTTCCGCCACAGGCCTCAAGGGTAGCTCCTGTGGTAAGAACATCATCTACTAGCAAAACATGCTTGCCTAGATAACGGTCATCGGTAACCTCAAATATGCCTGCAACATTTTGCCAGCGTTCTGCCCTGCTTTTTCGCGTTTGAGTGTCGCTTTTCATTTTGCGGATAACACCCTTATTATCTAAAGGCTTCTCTAGCTCTTTGGCAATGCCTTCACATAATATTTCACTTTGATTATAGCCGCGTTTTTTAAGCTTGGTTGGATGCAGAGGCACCGGTACAATAAGGTCTATGTCTTGAAAAACCCTGTGATTCCTTCCGGTTTGCATGAACAAGCGACCGGTATAACGAGCGAGTTCCAAATTTTTTCGGTATTTAATATCATGAAGAATACGCTGCGTAATTCCCCCCGAATAAAACTTTAAAAACACCGCAATCGCCTCAATATGCATTCTGCCAGCAAAAACCTTAGTCAATTCATCCTTGTTGGCATGCAGTGGTAAATCCATAATACAACTAGTACATAATGTGGTTTCGCCTGCTGCAAATGGCTCATTACAGCCCGGACAAAGTGCTGGAAAAATCAGGTCAACCAAATCTCCAAGAAGATTTACAGATCGCTTCATGTTAATAGAATACTATCCAATTAATTTTATTAATTATGTAATCTAAATATACTACAATGAGTGCAGTTGAAGAATTCAATTCCTACCGAGAGCGCATGAACGATGAAATTCTGAGCGCAAATAACCTGGTAATCAAAAGACTTTTTAACCTCGACACTAATACCTACTCACCTGGTGCCCTCGATGGGGCCACAAAGGAATTATTGGGGTTAGTTGCTTCAATGGTTTTACGTTGTGACGATTGCATTAAATACCATTTGCAGAAATGTCATGAACTAGGGGTTACAAAGGAGCAACTTTTTGAAAGTTTCGCCATTGCCAATATTGTAGGGGGCACCATTGTGATACCACATTTGCGACGTGCAGTTGAATTCTGGAATGAGCTTGATAAACTAGATGATTAAAAAAGACCTTACCCTTGAGCGGAAATGGCAAAAGCTACGCGTTAAACTTAAAGATGTCTTTGGCAAGAAACCCAAAGACCTTAATGGGGTGCTCTATTTAATTGGAATCCAAGAGCTTGGCAAGGGCAATATTGAATTTACCAAAGAGCAAAAACAAGATCTCCTCCATATTGCAATTTGCAAGGTACTTAGCTTAACCGGCTACTATATCTTAGAAGGACACGATGAGGATGGATGGCCGCACTGGAAAAATGTAAAGAAGCTGCCGCATTTCGACCTCCTTGAGCAGGAGCAATTATTGAAAATGCATATTGTAGAGTATTTTGAAGAAGAAGTAGGCTGGTAATAAAGAAGATGACATGAAAATTATTTCCTATAACGTTAATGGCATACGCGCAGCCATAAAAAAAGACCTTTTAGGTTGGACCAAAAGTGAGAATCCTGATGTTCTCTGTTTACAGGAAACCAAGGCTCACCCAGAGCAGGTAGATTTATCAGGGTTTGAAAAACTAGGTTACCAAAGTTACTGGGCCAATGCCGAGAAAAAAGGCTATAGTGGCGTGGCCATCTTTAGTAAGATAGAACCAGATAATGTAGAGGTTGGCTGTGGCATAGATAAATATGATGCAGAGGGAAGGGTAATACGAACAGATTTTAAGGATGTATCGGTTATGAACGTCTATATGCCCTCAGGAACCAGTGGTGAAGAGCGTCAGGCCTTTAAAATGGATTGGCTCGATGACTTTTATAACTATGCTCATGAAATTGCCGCAGCGAAGGGCAATTTGGTAATAGTAGGAGACTATAATATTGCTCATCAAGAAATGGATATCCATAATCCGAAGGGTAATAAGAAGAATAGTGGCTTCTTGCCGGAAGAGCGAGAATGGGTAACCAAGTTTCTCGACAGTGGCTTTATTGATTCCTTTCGATTCCTGAACCCCGATGACCAGCGCTATAGCTGGTGGACCTACCGCTTTAATGCGCGCAAGAATAACAAAGGCTGGCGAATCGACTACCAAACGGTGACAGAGCAGATGAAATCACGGCTTCAACACGCGGATCTTTTAAACGATGCCGTTCATTCCGATCATTGTCCTACATTATTAGAAATAGCTTAGCATTTCTTATTGTCCGATTACGACAAAGGGTGCCCAAAAATAAGGCGAGGAGTATTCTTCTGATTTAATCATCCCAAGCTTGGCATTTCGCAGCGCCATGGAGTAATTGCTATCTTGAAGCATTGAGCGATAAAAATCAGTCATTAAAAGCGAAGTAGAAGTATCTCCTACCCGCCATAGCGACACAATCAGATTATTAGAACCTGCATAGATTAAAGCCCTGGTTAACCCGATGATGCCCTCGCCTTTCGATATCTTGCCTAATCCCGTTTCACAGGCCGATAGCACAACGAGGTCGGCACTGAGGTTGAGACCATAGATATCGCCAGAATACAGACTACCTATATTGTTATTTCCTGTAGCCAGACAAATTTGTGACCTTTCGGGTCGCATTTCATCGACTATCCCATGGGTGGCGAAATGGAGGTATTTACTATGGGTAACAGCATCGGATTTAACCATCTCTACCGTGGCCTTCTGGTTCGTAAACAGCGAGACATTCGATGTACTGCCATCGAATAACTTACCGATTTCCTCAACCTCTTTAGCGGTTCCCGGTAAAGTAGAAAGCCGCCTACCACGAAATTCTACCGGCGCAAATAGTGAGATGGTTGGTTCTGGCATGGCATCAATTTGAGGCGTTAAAAAGAGACTTGCCGCATAAAAGTACGATATGCTGTACTTATTGATCAGGTATGGAATATCCGAGAAATCAGACCTGATCGGGTCGATATCCTCCGTTATCAAAGATTCAAAAGGAATGGTGGCCATTCTGCCAGACGGTATTATTATTAAACTTTTTATACCCTTAGGGATTTTAAAATCAAGCAGCTGATTGTATAAAGCGCGTGCTGTTTTTCTATAGGTATTGGGGGCATCGTAGTACATAGAATTTCGATATCCCGAGATATTAGTTTCGTAATTACTTTGCAGCGCAATCGCCTTTACCGATAACTTGTTCTTGGTAATTATAAACGCATAAACCAGTGAGTCTTCATTCGCAACAAAGTAGCTAATAACTGCAGTTTGGTCATCCAAACGGTCTTTGATGGCATCGACATCCGGAGCTTCCGCGTTATGTTTCAAATTAAAATAGGTGGGATATAGCTCCTCAAGACTCGCAATAAGATCGTGGTAATTCTTCGACCAATCGAACAACTCTTTTCGGTACATCACCTCTTCGTCTGGTGTAGGTTTTCCCGCCAGTTTTTGCTCGAAATAGGCTACCTGTGCCTTAAAAAATCGTTCTTGCTCCAAGAGGTCATCTGGTATCCCGGCAAAACTTTTGGCATTTGCATCGGCAATAGCCTCCAACAAAACGGCCGACTTACTCTTATCAGAATAGTAGAAAGCTTGATTATAATAGGGTGTTTTTTGCCATGATATATCGGCCATATTAATGCTAATACGAATTGCCGATTCGTAGATCTCCGAAGCCATACTTCCTAGAGCAACTTTGTCAGACTCACTCGTCCTAAACTGTCTGATTTGATCAATTAGCGAATCACACAAGGCGATCGACTGATATGCCATGTGAAGATCCTTAAGTTTCAGCGTAAAGGAATTATGCCAGTCTTCAAATGTCTTAGCCTTCTGAAATAGGGTTGCCAACAAAACATCGGCACTATAATAATTTGATAATCCAGGGTTGACATAGATATCTACCTCTCCGAAATCAACAATATTGGCCACTAAGGCCTTCTGATAATGATGCAGAGCACTACTAAAATCTCCTTGCGACCCATAGGTGTTGCCAATTAAGTTATAAGTACTGGCAATTTCCGGATGCTTGGT
>CBDUMS010000093.1:0-12474 GCA_965368405.1 uncultured Cyclobacteriaceae bacterium | reverse complement strand
TTAACTATAATGAAGAAGTTGAGGGCCCTGACGCTTTGCTGCTTTTGCAGCAATGGTCAGGATGCTGACCCTAGCGTCAGCATTCGAGTCCTTCCGTGTGCGCTAGAGACTGTCTGCAAAGGCAGTCTCTTTTTTTGCTCTTCCCTATAGGCGTGTGCTGAAAACAGATAAACTTAATGTACTTAACTAATAACAAACTGTAGTTCTATCTCACAGATTGGAATGACTTATTATGTTAACTATAATGAAGAAGTTGAGGGCCCTGACGCTTTGCTGCTTTTGCAGCAATGCAGGCTTCCGTGTGCGCATAAAAAGAAGTCTGGTTCTATAGGAATCAGGCTTTTTTGTTGCCAGATCGCTTAGCCTGCAATTAAGAGTTAGACTTTATTGGCTTAAGAATTTAGAATTAATCTGCAGAGAACGGAGTTTGACTCACGCTTACCTCATCCTTGTCTACATCCGTCCAGGTTACCACGAGGCTGTTATTCCATATTGCAGACCTTGGGAAACCTGTTCCTCTATCAGAAGAAATCGACGCTAATGCTCGTGTTGTCAGTAGGGTCCCTGCATAATCAAATTGTGATAATCTAATTTCAGTTCTATTATCCTCATTCGACATATAGGTTAAGTAGATGGTATTGTCAACCATCTCAAGATCAACTCTGCCTAAAGCTTCAGGGCCGGCAACCAAGATGGCATCGCTAAATGAAGTTCCTCCATTATTTGAAACTGCTAGGTTTACATTCATTACTCCTCCTGCCCCCGTAAACCAGGCAATGGCAACATTAGGGCCGTCTGATGCTATAGCTGGTCCGTTTACCGGACAACCATTGATCTCCCAATTATCGTGATAAAGAGGCTTAGGATCCTGCCATTGTTTATCGATAAGGCTGCTATAATAAATATCTCGTATCTCCGCATCTGACCTATCTCTGTATACCACATAAGGTGTTCCTTCTACATTTGCCATGGCGGTCTGACAGCAATCACAGGTCTTTCGATCTATTTCCTTAGCGTTTAGAACACTACCATCTCCATTTACAAAGGCAGCTCGAAGTGTCATCGCACTATTGTAACGCTTGGTATTTCTGCCATCTAACCAACTCACATAAAAGCCGTCTTTGTACGGAATTGCTGAGACAAAACCGTGTTCTGCTGCGATGGTATCGGAATGAAGTTTTTTAGGGCTTGACCATGTTGTGCCAAAATCGATAGAGACAGAAAACATAATATCGTAGTCGTAGGTAGTCTCTCCCGACATCTTGAGAAAATGTGTAAAGAGTAAATTATTATTCACTGCGATCGCTGGAAAATCAGCCCAGTTCACAAACCAGTTACTCCCAGAAGCAATCGTATTTGGTGCAGACCAACGTTCTCCATCATAAATAGACATTTGAAGCTTAACGCTATCGTCTGCTTCTTCCTGCCACGATAAGATCAAGCCATTATCGGTAGAAACTATTGATGACTGACCAGAGTTAACACCGACAGGAGGTTTAGTGATTTTAAGGCTTTCTTTGCCGCATCCGGTAATAATGACTACAAAAAAGATGAACGATACTGCCCTCATTCTGACGCGTATGATCTTAATTTATTAATCTCGGCTTCACTATTCCATTTTCTTGCGCCTACCTCATTATAGACGATCTCTCCTTCTTTGTTTATGATCATGGTAGTAGGCAAAGCCATAATATCCATATCGAACACAGAACGTTTGGAGTGGACTATTGTAAAAGAATAATTACTCTCCTGTAGAAAACTACTTATTTTATCAATTTTCTCATCTGAAGCAGCAAGAAATACAAAATCTTCATCAGCTAAGATTTTGGCACATTCATCTATATCGGGCATTTCGGCGATACAAGGCTTGCACCATGTTGCCCAATAGTTCAGAAATATAGTCTTACCCCGATACTGACCCAAATCAATCGCATTCCCGTCCATATCAACCAATTGAATTCTATCAACTAATTTCTCTGGTAACTGATCTGTAGTTGTTGTTTCCTTGGTTGAACAGCTTAATAAGAATAAAATAGATGCGCTTAAGATAAGGGCCGATAGATGCTTCATGGTTGAGTAAAATTAAGTTTATTAAGTGATATTAAAGCCTTTTTCCTATGCAAGATGATGGGTTGAATTTGATTCAATTAGGGCAAAAGTATCATTATCATATTCGAGAATATACAGACCTAGATTATCGTGCTCAAAACGATCCATCTCAGATAATGGTAATCCTAAAAGATGGCATAATAGAATTCGCATTGCCCTGCCGTGCATGCAAACCAATACCAGGTCTTCTTGTTGCGCTAATATTTTATTCATTGCTGGCTTCTGTCTCTCCAAAACCTCATCTGGACTCTCCCCACCTTCAATTGCGATATCAGTTTCCCCTGCATTCCATGATTGAACCATATTCTTGAAGTAAATATTTCGATCTTCCGAAGCAACAGCACCTTCATGAATACCCCAACTTATTTCATCTAACCCTGCGTGCTTTTCAAACGGAATCCCAGCCTCAATAAAGGAACTAACGGATTCATAGGTTCGTTTTAAACTAGAAATATATATTTTCTCAAATGGCACATGTTTGTAATGCTCATAGAATGACTGGGCTTGACCACGTCCTGTGTTGTTTAAAGAGGCATCTATACCGCGACCCTGAACAACACCTAAATCATTATACTTTGTTTGACCGTGACGAATTATGTAGATTTTTTTGAGAGGCAATTTCTAAATACTTTTGAACAACAATACTCAAATATAATTTTTATAAATTCAACCAGTTTGATAAGAACAGATATAAGTCTGAAAGATTTAAATAACATGGGTAAAGGCACCATGGTAGAACACCTGGGGATAGAGTTTACTCATATTGATAGTGAGAAGATTGAAGCTATTATGCCTGTTGATACTCGAACGGTTCAACCGTATGGTATTTTACATGGTGGTGCTTCTGTGGCCCTTGCAGAAACCTTAGGATCTGTTGCCGCACATTCAAGCATCGACTCTAGCAAATATCAATCGGTTGGCCTCGAAATCAACGCCAATCATATAAAAAGTGTTCGAAATGGCAATGTAAAAGGCACCGCCAAGCCGATTCATATTGGACGTTCGACTCATGTTTGGGCTATTGAAATTACCAATGAAGAAAACAAACTGGTTTGCACCAGTCGAATAACGATGGCAATCATACCCAAGAGATAAATGTCTAAAGAAGGCACCAAATCAAGTCAGGCAAACGCTATTAAACTCGATGAAAAGGTATTCATGGATAAACTTGCGGCGCATGCGACTTCTGAAAACCTGTCTTTTGCATTTTACCGTCTTCCTTCTGCTGACTCTTTTGATTTTATTGCCGGAAAGCTGAAGAAAATCGCTGAGGATGATCTGTCAGAAATTGGGCAAGGCTTCTTAATTAGTAGTTATGCGGGTGATCTTTACTTCATTGAAGATGGAATTCGATCTAATTCTAAATCTCAAGAAATTATAAGTTCGAATTCAGCACAACACGTAGAAGATCTTATTGGTGTTAATGATTCATTCGCTTGGAACCCCGCTATCGTCCCCAACCCGGTTACTGGTACGGACCGCGAAGACTATACCAAACAGGTAGAGCAAAGCATTAAAGAGATTAAGCGATCTGAACTAATAAAGGTTGTTCCATCCAGGGTGAAGCGCATTAAGCTTAATAAAACTAAAAATCCGACTCAGGTGTTCTTAGACCTATGCGATAGTTATAGAACGGCATTTGTGTCGCTTATCTCAAGTACTGAATTTGGCACTTGGCTAGGGGCAACACCGGAGTCGCTCATAGAAGTAGATCATAATGGTGTTTTTAGAACTATGTCTTTAGCAGGAACTCAGGCATACTCCAACGATCAGGCGCTGCACACTTTGCCTTGGACCCAAAAAGAAATTGAAGAACAGGCCATGGTAAGCCGATATATTATCAATCGATTCAAGGAAATTAGATTACGCGAATTTGAAGAGGTTGGCCCAAGAACAGTAAGCGCTGGAAATCTGGCACATCTATGCTCGACTTTTACCGTAGATACTCAAGCTGCAGATTTTCCTAACTTGGGGTCGGTAATGCTCAAGCTGTTACACCCTACCTCTGCAGTCTGTGGAATGCCAAAACAACCCGCCAAAAATTTACTTAGTAAACTGGAAAAACACGATCGGAAGCTTTTTTCTGGATATCTGGGCCCTGTAAATTCCGAAAACGGTAGCGCGGTCTATGTTAACCTTCGCTGTATGGAGTATCAGAATGATGAGGCCATTCTTTACGCAGGAGCTGGTGTTACCGAGTATTCCGTTGCGGAAGACGAATGGCAGGAAACTGAGCTTAAGTGCAATACAATTCTTAACATAATCGCCCAGTAGTTGAACTATCAAAGTATTCATAATATCGCCACAATATGTAATGCTCATGGGGTGAAGGATGCTGTATTATCTCCGGGCTCCAGGAATGCGCCACTTACCTATGCTTTTGTTAGGAATAAAAATATTAAAACATATACCATTAGCGATGAGCGATCCGCTGCGTTTATTGCATTAGGTATTAGTCAGAAAAGTAAAAAGCCCGTAGTGATTTCATGTACCTCGGGTTCTGCCCCATATAATTATGCACCTGCTGTTGCCGAAGCATTTTATCAAAATATTCCGTTAATCATAATAACAGCCGACAGACCACCAGAATGGATTGATCAGCTGGATGGTCAGACAATTAGACAAGAAAATATTTATGGAGGTCATGTAAAAAAGTCATTCAACTGCCCTGTAGACACAACTAATGAAGATGCTGGCTGGCATTTCGACCGTATTATTAATGAGGCAATGATTCTGGCAACCAACGGTGTGCCCGGACCAGTTCATATCAATATACCATTTCGTGAACCCTTCTATCCTACCGCAACGGAGTCTGGCAATACAAAGCCTCCCAAAATAATTCAGAAACTTCAGTCTACGAAGTCGGTTAGTAATATTGACTGGGTAGGTCTTGTAGAGGATTGGAGAAATAGCAAAAAGAAGTTGATTCTTGCGGGTCAAGATCATCTAAGTCATAGTGAAGTAGAGGCGCTTGGCGAATTTGCAGCACAGAAGGACATTCCAATTATTGGTGATGTACTTTCTAATATGCACTGTATACAAAATAATATTACGCTCGCAGATAGTTTTATTGGTGTACAACCTGATGATGTAAAGGAGCAGTTAAGGCCTGACCTTTTAATCACTTTTGGTAAATCTACTATATCCAAAAACTTAAAGCTTTATCTGCGTGCTTACCAGCCAAAAATCCATTGGCATATACAAGAAAATGGCTACGTTCCCGATACGTATAAGTCTTTAACAAAAATCATCCCGACATCCATTTATGAGCTAAGCCGAAGTATCGCAGAGATAGCGGCTAAAGCCGATCACGATTATATCGCCCAGTGGGCCGATTTACAAACCAAAACACGTGATTTTGTTGCAAATTTTGCCCAAAGACAAAATTTCAATGAATTTACGGCCTCCTATGCTATCTTCGAAAACCTACCCCTAGCCTGCGACATCCACCTTGCTAACAGTATGCCGGTACGCTGGGCTAATATATACGGGCTCGATCATACCAGACAACAAGTGGAGATTTTTAGTAATAGAGGCACAAGTGGAATTGATGGCTGTACAAGCACCGCAATAGGATCGGCTCTTGAATCAGATAAGACCACATTATTGATCACCGGCGATATGGCTTTCTTCTACGATAGAAACGCTTTTTGGAATAAATATATCCCAGACAATTTACGCGTGATTGTGCTCAATAATCATGGAGGTGGAATCTTTGATATAATTAACGGTCCATCAGATCAACCAGAGCATGAGGAGTACTTCCTGACTGAGCAGAGTTTATCGGCAAGGGCACTGGCAACAGAATTTGGTTTAAAATATTACCATTGCGGGTCGCTCGATGGGCTTTCAAAAGGCTTAGATAAATTCTGGGTACGGGACGGCACAGCAAAAATCTTAGAAATCGAAACAGATATAAAATCAAATACATCATTAATAAAAAGTTTAAAAAAGGAAATAAGCGAACTATGGAATTAAAGTACAATTGGAAAGCAATAAAGAAATTTGATGAAATTCTATTTCATGAGTTTGAAGGAATAGCACGGATTAGCATAAACCGCCCAGAGGTACATAATGCGTTCACTCCTAAAACAGTTGCTGAAATGATTGAGGCCATGAATTATTGCCGGGATAGTGAAAGCATCAGGGTAATTGTATTTACGGGCGAAGGAGGCAAGGCATTTTGTAGTGGTGGCGACCAAAGCGTTCGTGGCCATGGCGGATATGTTGGTGACGATACCGTACCAAGGCTCAATGTCCTCGACCTACAAAAGCAAATCAGGTCGATTCCCAAACCGGTAATCGCAGCCGTTGCGGGATGGTCTATTGGTGGCGGTCATGTGCTACATGTTGTCTGCGATTTAACGATTGCTGCAGAAAATGCTCGATTCGGCCAGACAGGTCCGAAAGTAGGCAGTTTCGATGGAGGTTTTGGTGCATCGTACCTGGCACGCATTGTTGGGCAGAAGAAAGCACGTGAAATCTGGTTTTTATGTGATCAGTATGATGCTACTGAGGCGAAGGACATGGGTCTCGTAAACAAGGTAGTGCCCCTTGAGGAATTAGAAGAAACTTATGTAGCGTGGGGTAAAAAGATGATTAGCAGAAGTCCGCTAGCCTTGAGAATGCTTAAGAGCTCATTCAATGCAGAGCTTGATGGTCAAGCTGGTATTCAGGAATTAGCGGGTAACGCCACCCTGCTTTACTACTTGTCGGATGAAGCTAAGGAAGGTAAGAACGCTTTCCTTGAGAAGCGTGATCCGGACTGGGACAAATTCCCAAAATTCCCATAACGAATAGGTTATGAATGATATTCTCATCCTAAATGGTCAGGAGATCGCTTATGAGGATATAAAAGCGGGCAAAGTATCTGGAAACTCCGATTTTGAAGCGGCAACGTTGCAATTCTGCCGGCAATGGCTAAATGGGCAAGCCACATTTAGCCTTAAAACCTCGGGATCTACAGGCACTCCAAAAGAAATAAAGTTTAGCCGCGAGCAAATGCTTGCTAGTGCACAACAAACTATCCGGTTTTTTAAACTTGTGCCTGAAGATACGGTTTTAGTATGCCTCAACACGGCATACATTGCCGGCATAATGATGCTGGTTAGAGGATTTGTTGCCGGATCGAAGATTATCGCTGTTGAACCAATGGCCAATCCTCTACTCTATGTAGAGCAACCAGTTGACTTCTTGGCGGTCGTACCCCTCCAGCTCGAGGCAATACTGAATAATGATTCAACCCGAGACAGATTAAACAAGGTGAGGGCGACGATTGTTGGTGGCGCTCCTGTTTCTTATCTCTTACAAAAAGAGTTAGCGCAGAGTGCCGCATCTGTTTGGGCTACCTTTGGCATGACCGAAACATTAACCCATTTTGCTTTGCGACAGCTAAGTCCAAAGCTTGAATCGACTTATACAGCATTCGACGAAACCAATATTTCGGTAAATGATAAGGGGTGTCTTGTCGTTTCAAGCACTGTTACCAATGGGGAAACACTAGTAACCAACGATCTGGTCGAACTTAAATCGGAGCGTAAGTTTGAATGGTTGGGAAGGTTTGACAACGTTATTAATTCCGGCGGAGTTAAGTTACAAATTGAATTACTAGAAAATAAAGCACAATGGATGATGGTAGAACAACAATTGAACTACAATTTTTTCGTTGCTGCTGCTCCTGATAAAAAACTGGGGCAACTAGTCGAGCTCGTCATTGAAGGGACAGAGGATGAAGAACTCTATAATAAGATTCCTTGGGAAGATTACTTCGAGCGTTTTGAAAAACCGAGAAGGATTATCTTTCTGCCACGTTTTGTCTACACCCCCACTGGAAAAATCGATAGGAAAGCTACCCTTGAACTTCGAAATCTTTGGGCATAAAAAAAGCCGGCAACTGCCAGCTAACAGAGATTTACTCTAAATCTCCTGGCGATAATCTGCTAAACATTACTACCGCATCTAACTCTGCAACACCACTTGTGTTGTTTTCTGATTCAAAGGTACTACCTCAAGCCAATTTTTCCCGACTTTAGATATTAAGTTTCTGTTAATAATTAGTCTTTGAACTTAGCACAAAAGTCCATTACGCAATTAAACCGATATTCTGTGTGCGGTTCTATCGCTACACCAATATATTCTAACGCTGGATCAATCATAGTTTTTCTGTGACCTAGACTTGGAACATTCTCATCAAGGAATAGTTGACCAACAATATTAGCCGCATCATTATAGCCGTAAGAACAGTTTTCGGCCAGTCTATTCCAGCCCCTTACATATTTTGGCAATCTCTTACCAAAGTCTGTCCCATTCGAAGAGGTGTGCCCTACCAGTCCATTTTTACCAGAATCCTTGGCATGGTAACGAGCAGATTTAGCCAAACCCGGGTCAGGTTTAAGCATCGGCAAACCTTTAACAGCATCAAGATCTTTTCTCAAGGAAACAATATATTTATTTTTTGATTGAAGCATCTTTTCATACGATGTTTGGTTATGTTCCTGAAAATAGGATTGCAGATATCTGCTTCCATCGATTCGGGCTAAATTAACCAACATAATCACCTGCTTTTCTTCATCGGATAAACCGGCCACATCCTTGGCCGTATTCGCCATTTCTAATTCTGCCCTCGTCCATATTCCTTGATATGGAGAATCAATAGACAAAAAAAACATTAAAGAAAGATAGATAAGAGTCATAGCGTTTTGTTCAATCTACAACGTTTTATTCTCTTTTTTGTTACCTAGAACCTTGCATTAAAATGGAAAAGTTTAAATAAATATCAGATTATTTATAGAAATCAAGGAAAGCGCGAATGTGACCTTGGAAATTAAATTTTAATGAATAAGTTTGAATTTAGGCTATTTTTTTTAATCGCACCTAACACACAATGCGTTTTTTATTGGCTATGCTACAGAACTATATTTTGCAGATTTCGCAACTTAAAAATCTGCTTGTTTTAACGATTGTATTTACTTCGATATCGCAACTTAGTTATTCACAATCTTGGCAACAGAGTTATAACCAAGCAATCCAGGCGTATTCCGAAAATGACTTTGCCATAACACTCTCCACCGCAGAACAAGCTTTAACCCAAGCATCAAGCAATGATGAGCGTTTATTCACACTTAAATTGCTTAGCGTGACCTGTTATGAAACAGGCGACTTTAATAAGGGTATAGAATACGCTAAAAAAGAGCTAGCGCTTTGCAAAGAGACCACAGTACCTGATTCTGTTTATTCTAATTCTTTGAGTACGATGGTTAATAATTTGCTCGGGAAAGAAGACTTTGAGCAAGCGATTGATTACAGCAAGGAATTGGTAAGCATTGTACAAAAATATGCCGAGCCAACGAACTTGGAATTAAATCAGTATAAATCTGATCTTGGTTACGCCTACCTAATGGTGGCGAACTATGAACTAGCGATCAACACTTTAAAAGAGGCCAACCAGTATTTAATAAATCACGAAGACGGTGTAGAAGACTTTCTTTATAACCAGCTGAATATTGGGCAAGCATATTATCAAAGCGGGTCGCTTGTTTCAGCTTTAAGCACTTTTCAATCGCTAGAAGACATTCTAAAAAGTAATGAACTGGATTCTTATCAGATTTATGCGGAGGTTCTGGAAGGTGAAGCACTGGTATATAGTAAAATGGAAAATTTCGCAAAGGCTGAAGAGTCTTATGAAGTGGCCAGTAATAAATATCAAAGCTTGGGGTATGGCACTCAAGATTTACAAGCATTAAATGAGCAATTAGCTGTAATATATCTCAAGACCGGAAATAGTGCCAAATCCGATAGTGTTACCGCTCTTTATGGTGCTTCAGCAAATAACCAAAATCTTATCATAAACCAGATAACGCTGGCCTACTCACAGTTTGCCAATGCCGAATATGAATTAGCCGCCCAAACTGCGGAAAAGGTTCTTAGCCAAGTGAGATCCTCTACTTCTGACCAAGATTTATTTGCAGAAGCTTTGATGCTTGATGCCAGAATTTCCCTAAAGCGATCTTCCGATGTTAATATCACTGGCATCTCCAAAGCAGTTGAAATCTTTGAAACTTTACAGCAAAATCCAAAGTTGGCAGAAGCCAAACTGGTTGAATCTAAGGTATATCTCTATAATGGAAATACTGGTACTGCCTTAGAAAGTTTACTGGAAGCGAAAGCAATTGCGGTGGACTTAAATGAAGAGTTTCTGTTAAAGTATAACGTGATGTTAGACCTCCTAGGCCTGTATATTCAAACGAAGCAGATAGCCGCAGCGAACAAATCGTACTCAGAGGTAATAAGTACAGGAATGCTTTCAAAATCTGAATTTGAGGGTCAATTAGCGATTAATTACGGCATTTTATTACAAGCAGCTGGGTACAATTTGGAGGCGAAGAAGGTATTAGAGCAGAGAATCTCAGCTACTAGCTACCCCAATTTATTGCAATATCAACAAGCATTGGCGAAGGTATATCTGGATTTAGGCCAAATTAATGAGTCATTAAATCTCTATCGATCGATAAATGACTACCTCGAAAAAGAGAAGCTAACTGCGAGTACAGCATATGGAGAAAATCTTGTTCAAATTGGAAGAGTTAATGTAATGTTAGGCGATTACGGTAAGGCAGAAGGTTATTACGCTAACGCCATTAAAATCCTAGAATCAAATGATGAAACACCATCTTCGGCATTGGCAGCGACATATAACTCCTACGCTATTTTCCAACAAACGATTGGCAATTTCGATAAGGCGAAACTCTACTATTCAAAAGCAAAATTCTTCTCCAAGGAAAATTTAAATCTTCAAATCGATATAATTCAAAACCTAGCAACACTCAGCCAGTATGAAGAGTCGTATGAAGACGCCATTATATTGTACAAAGAAGCCTTGCCCATGTATGGTTCACTCTATGGGAAAAATCATCCGTATTACGCTACGGCACTCCAGAATTTAGCCAATGCCTACAATAAAAATGGCGATCCTGTAAAAGGAATTGAGCTTATAGAAAAAGCGCTGGAAATCGATAAGAATAATGGCTTGGATGTGAGCAACTCATATACTAATAAACTACATAACCTTGCAATACTTTTACAAGAGGTCGATGAGTTAGATCGGTCGAAAGCCATCTTAGGGACTGTTTTAGCGAATCGGCGTAACCTCTTAGGAGAAAATCATCCCGATTATATTTATACCCTCTATAACCTCGCTGTCCTAAATCAAAAAATGGGTGATTTTGAATCCGCCAAGAAATACTTCCGTCAATCGATCGCAAAATATGATTTTCAAATTGAAAGCTTCTTTCCTTACCTAAGTGAGCAGGAAAAAAGTAAATATTATTCGAAAATCAAGGAAGCTTTTGTCGCTTTCCAGGACTTCGCGGCTGAGTACGCTGCAACTGATCCTACAATTATTGGCGACCTCTATAATTTTCAATTAAACCATAAGGCGATTCTTTTAAAATCGTCTAGATCTATCAAGGCAGCAATCGAGCGATCGAATGATCAGGAGCTTATTGGTATTTACAATGACTGGTTAGCGCTAAAAACCAATTTAGCAAAATATTATAGCATGTCGCAGCAAGAACTATCGCTTGCAAATATTAATCTAGATGAGGTCGCAAATCAGGCAAATGCACTAGAAAAGTCACTTTCCCTAAAATCAGAGTTATTTGAGACTAGTATGCCCGGAGATTTGGTAACCTGGCAAAAAATTCAGTCAAAGCTCAAGGCCGATGAAGCAGCCATTGAAATAATCAGAATAAAAAAGAATATACGAAACGACTCAATCTGGTATGGAGCCCTTATTGTTAAGCCCAATATGCCAAATCCGCAATTGGTATTATTTGAGAACGGCAGATTTTTAGAAGATCGCTTTATTAAGTTGTATAAGAACAGCATTCGCTTTAAACGAAAAGACACAGAGTCCTTCAACGCATTTTGGAAACCCATACATGATAATCTCTCCGGCATTAAGATGATCTATTTATCAACCGATGGGGTCTATAATAAGCTTAATATTAGTTCTCTGTTCGATCCCGAGAATGACCTTTATGTACTGGACGAGCTCATTATTCATAATGTCACGAATACCAGCGATATCACACTAGCAACTAGCGATATCACGCTAGACGATAACTTTATTCTTGATCTAATCGGAAATCCAAACTTTACGGCAACTGAGTCTGATGATTTTGACATCAGCGATCTGCCCGGTACTGGAATAGAGGTCGCTACCATTGACAGCCTTGCTAAAACCAGCAATATTGACCCGATTATCTTAACGGGGAATGGTGCATCCGAAGCAAATCTTAAAAACCTCGAGTCCCCCCATATTCTGCACATTGCTACACATGGTTTTTTCCTGCCAGACAATACTGT
>CBDUMS010000092.1:0-12569 GCA_965368405.1 uncultured Cyclobacteriaceae bacterium | reverse complement strand
CTTCAGTATTTCAATCATTATGTTAAAAAAGACACATATGTAGCTGCAAAAGTTAGCTTTTATAACGAAGGCCCTAAATTCCTAAAAGGTCTTGACTATTATGTAAGCTTGGGGTGGCAGATGCGCTATGTAGATATTGAGTATGGCTATAACGAAGAAGTAAGTGTTACGGAAGATAAGTTTGGCACTTTAGATGCAACGCTCGATTATATGGGCCCTGAAGTAGGCCTGGGAGTTGAGTATTCCTATTTCAATTTACCGATGTCTGCCTTTATCGAAGTCAATTGGTTTTATGATATTGTCTATTCACCTCGACCTGTTAAATTTCAGGGAGGCATCGGGGTTAGGTATGTTTTCTAGAAAACGGTGAAGAAGTTTTTTCTTATAGGAGGCCTAGTTGTATTTGGCGCAATAATTATAAATTATACCTTAGGTGGCTTTAAACCGCTGGAACCCGCTCTGATTTCCTCACAAAGCATAACCTTATACGGACAGCATTATGAAGGCCGTTATAATTCTGAGGCGCTAGATGAGCTTATAGGTGATTTACGCAGAATGATAGATAAGTCGGAGAGTGAGGCGGCGCTAATAATTGTAAATTATAACCAGGAAGAGCTTGAGAAGAGAGGTGTTGTAAAACAGTTCGTTGGAATAAGCTGGAAGGAGTTGCCCTTAGAAAGGATAAATTTGGATAGCATCACACTTCAACAATATAATGGTGTACAGTTTACCGTACCAATAAAACCGCTGGTAATGCCAAGTCCGGAAAAGCTTAAAAAAGAAGCGGAAGCCATGGCCCAATCCATGAATACAGAATTGGGAGGTATAAGTATTGAACAGTATCAAGATAATAACCTAATCATAAACTATCCTTTTAAAACGAACTAAGATGCTTAAGCCAATCGCCATAATTCTTATTGCTCTATTATTTACAGG
Organism: uncultured Cyclobacteriaceae bacterium; assembly: GCA_965368405.1. Classification (GTDB taxonomy): domain Bacteria; phylum Bacteroidota; class Bacteroidia; order Cytophagales; family Cyclobacteriaceae; genus S012-113. Next base: position 11,633 of record CBDUMS010000092.1, on the reverse strand, counting down.
CTGTGCTGGTAGCACAGAAACTTCAGCTACAGAAGAGCAAGAACTTAGCGACTTGGAACGTATTGCAAAAGCACATGGTGTAGACAATTTTTACAATACTGAATTTTTACAATACACCTTTAATGTGCAAAGAGATACCAGTATCAGCTCGCGAACCTGGAACTGGTTTCCTAAAACCGGCGAAATCCTTGCGATCAATGGTGTTGACTCGACAAAGTTTATGCAGACTAAGGTAACTGAGGAATTAAAACGGACCGATCATCGCTTTATTAACGATAAATATTGGCTACTATTCCCGTTTCAACTAGTTTGGGATGAAGCTATAACAGCCACAAATGCAGGAAAACAGGTTGCACCTATTAGCGGTATAGAGATGACCAAGATTAGCATTCAATATGGTAACGAGGGTGGCTACACGCCTGGTGATGCCTATGATATTTATATTGATGATGACTGGATTATCCGCGAATGGGCCTTTAGAAGGTCTGGGCAGGAGCAGCCTAATTTAATTACTACATGGCAAGACTATGTAGAGCTTAATGGGATGCTGATTGCTACCAATCATCTGAACATAGACGGCAGCTTCCGTCTATTCTTCTCCGATCTCGAAGTGAAGTAGCCTAGTTATTTACTGGCACCTTATTTAAGATTGCTTCTACCACGTCGTGGGTGGTAACACCATCTGCCTCGGCTTCATAATTAAGTATTATCCTATGGTTTAGGATGTCAGATGCAATTTCTTTAACATCGTCCGGTAAAACGAAGTCGCGACCATTGAAGAAAGCAATAACTTTCGAAGCCAGATTCATGTTGATAGTAGCTCGAGGAGAAGCTCCAAATTGAATATAATGAGCTATCTCATCGAGATTATAATCTTTAGGGTTTCGCGTTGCATATACAAGCTCAATAATATACTTCTCGATTGATTCGCTCACCTTCACTTCATTAACCTCTTCGCGAATCTTAAACACATCCTCTTTTGTGATAATGGTTTCTACAGTGGGGTCAAAACTCAGGTTCGACATGCGCCTCATTACCTCCATTTCTTCTTCCTTAGAAGGGTAATCAACATGTACCTTTAGCATAAATCGATCTATTTGGGCTTCAGGCAAGGGATAGGTTCCCTCCTGGTCTACAGGATTTTGTGTAGCAAGGACTAAAAAGGGACGATCCAGTTTAAAGGTGGTCTCGCCAATGGTTACCTGTTTTTCCTGCATCGACTCGAGCAAAGCAGACTGAACCTTAGCAGGCGAACGGTTAATCTCATCCGCAAGAATAATATTCGAGAAAATAGGTCCTTTCTTTACTTCGAAACTTCCTTGTTTCTGATTATAAATCATTGTACCCACAAGATCGGCCGGCAACAAATCAGGCGTAAATTGTATTCTTTGAAAATCTAGATGGAGCACCTTGGCCAGCGTACTTACCGTTAATGTTTTGGCAATACCAGGCACACCTTCTAGCAAGATATGACCGTTAGAAAAAAGGCCTATGAGTAATCGACTTAACATATCGTGTTGCCCAACTACAACCTTACCTACTTCATCAAAAATTTGTTTGATCTTTTCACGATGCACGTCTTTCTCAATCGACGTCGCTGCTATCTGCTCTTCCATTTATCTACTTCTTCGCTATGTAATAATCTCGCAATTATAGAAAATAACAACGAATTTCAGGCGAAAATGATACCCTTAACCTTATTTTTCCATAAGCGGAACCTGGCGCAACCGGCCCGAAACTATTCTTGGCACCTTATTTGTCTTAATTGACTATATTTACTTAACGATTTCACACTCATGAAGAAGACCCTAATAATTATACTATGTGTGTTGGCTTACACAGTAGAGGCTCAAGATGTTAATCAAACGGCATATCAGCGCTACATTAAAGTAGATCAGATAGGCGAAATGATTCCGGGCTTTTATATTCAAGGAAATAAAAAGGTTACGGCCGATATTAAGTACCTGGAGCCGATTGATATGCAAGATGCTGCAGTACCCTTTACAATTAATAAAGGTACTGGCGATGAGGTTTTACCAAAATCCAGAATTAATGCCGTGGCGTTCAACGATCAGATCTTTGTGCCAGAAGATTTAGGAGATAGTGTGGTATGGGTTCTACTATCTCGTGAAGGCGCAATAAGAGAAACCGTTTACTTTAAGCCCGTTCCGGCAAAAACCCCGAAATATTACGAAGTAAATCATATGGTTACGAATACCCTAACCCATGAAGGCCATTTCGTAGGTTCACTCGCTGTAAATTTCAATAAAATAATGGCAAGCCTAACGGCTGAAAATACAGAAATCTCTCAAAAAATAGTATCGCGAGAGCAGGGCTACCGCTTTATAAACTACCAGAAAATAATAGCTGAGTTCAACCTCTGGTTTCAAAATTCCTACCCTAAAAAAATCAAATATATTGGCGACGTGCCTGACTTTCAGGCCTTAATCGATAACGACGTTAGTCAATATTTACCAAAGGATTAAAAACTCCGATCTGTATTTATAATCCAATCTTGGTCAAATAATTTTCTATTTGCCTGATTTTCAGTTTTTTGCGGATTTTCTGTTTGTAAAAACAAACATAAAATGGTTTTTCAACTGATAAATATCATAGAAATCTGCGTTTAAACGCTCTACCTTCACATTTATATTAGTAATGTAAATAGTTATGGAAACGGCACAATTAGAAAAACACGTATACAAGTTCGGTAACTCCACGGCCGAAGGAAGCGGAAAAATGAAAAACCTCCTTGGTGGAAAGGGAGCAAATTTGGAAGAAATGAGTTTAATGGGCTTACCGGTACCTCCGGGATTTACCATTACTACTGAGATGTGTATAGCCTACCAGAACGAAGGTCGTGAAGTGGTAGTTACCAAAATCAACGAAGAAGTTCGCGAAGGTATTGAGCATATAGAGCGAATTATGGGCACGAAGTTCGGATCCGACGAACGACCATGTCTTGTCTCGGTACGATCTGGAGCCAGGGCCTCTATGCCAGGCATGATGGATACTGTTTTGAATATCGGGTTAAACGATGAGGCAGTAATTGGATTAGCCAAGATGTCGGGTAAAGAGAAATTTGCCTGGGACTCATATCGCAGATTTATACAGATGTACGGCGATGTGGTAATGAATATTAAGGACTTTACCGATGGTCATATCGATCCATTCGAAGAAGCTATTGAAGAAATAAAAGAAGCAAGAGAAATAGAGTCTGATCAGGAAATGACATCCGACGACTTAAAAGAGCTTGTAGTTAAATATAAAGCCGCTATACTAAAATATACTGGCCAATCTTTCCCTAATGATCCTTATGAGCAGCTATGGAATTCCATTATTGCCGTTTTCGAAAGCTGGGGTTCAGAAAGAGCTATTGTTTATCGTCGTCTTAATGATATTCCAGATGAGTGGGGCACCGCTGTAAACGTTCAAGGAATGGTTTATGGTAATATGGGCGATCAGTCAGGATCTGGTGTTGCCTTTACGCGTGACTCAAGTAATGGAGAAAATGTTTTTAATGGCGAATATCTTATTGATGCACAAGGTGAAGACGTTGTAGCCGGTATACGTACCCCGCAACAGATAACCCTAGCAGCGTCTAAGAAATGGGCTGCTTTTGCCGGAGTTTCTGAAGAAGAGCGAGCAGAGAAGTTTCCTTCGCTGGAAGAGTACATGCCTGTTGTGTATAAAGAATTAGAAAAAATCGAACATATCCTTGAAGATCATTTCCTCGATATGCAGGACCTTGAGTTTACCATTCAGGAATCGAAGCTTTGGATTCTGCAAACACGAAACGGTAAACGTACAGCAAGCGCGATGATTAAGATAGGTATGGATTTCTATAAAGAAGGACTTATCGATAAGAAAACCCTTATCGGAAGAATGAGCCCTAATAAATTGAATGAACTCCTCCACCCTGTTTTTGATTACGATGCATTGAAAAAAGCAGCGATTCTTACTAAAGGATTGCCTGCATCTCCTGGGGCTGCAACCGGACAAATCGTTTTCTTTAGTGAAGATGCCGAGACCTGGAGTACTGACGGCAAAGATGTTATAATGGTTAGAACCGAAACATCGGCCGACGACCTTAGAGGAATGGCCGTGGCAAATGGTATTTTAACTGCTCGCGGCGGTATGACGTCGCATGCTGCTGTTGTAGCTCGAGGTATGGGTAAATGCTGTGTTGCTGGTGCTGGAGGTATTAAAGTAAATTATAAGGAACGCACCATGATAATTGGGGGCGATGTCTATAAAGAAGGAGACTGGATCTCAATCAATGGTTCTTCTGGAGCCGTTTACGAAGGCAAGATAAAAACTATGGATCCTCAGCTCAGTGAAGATTTCGCTGAACTAATGAAGATTGCCGATTCTGTATCAACCATGAAAGTGCGCACCAACGCCGATACCCCGGAAACTGCACGTATTGCACGCTCTTTTGGAGCCCAGGGAATTGGCTTGTGCCGAACAGAACATATGTTCTTTGAAGGAGGCCGCATTAAGACCATGCGAGAAATGATTCTTGCCGACGACGAAAAAGGACGAAGAGTAGCACTTGGTAAATTATTGCCAATGCAACGTAGCGATTTTGAAGAGATTTTCGAAGCTATGGAAGGTCTGCCTGTTACCATTCGTTTACTGGACCCTCCTTTGCATGAATTTGTGCCTGCAGAAGAGTCCAACCAGCAAGAAATGGCCGAAGAATTGGGAATTTCATTAGAAGAGGTAAGAGATAAAGTTGCCAACCTACACGAATTAAACCCTATGCTTGGTCATAGAGGTTGTAGATTAGGAAACACTTATCCTGAAATTACTGAGATGCAGGCACGCGCCATCATCGAAGCTGCCCTCGATCTAAAAGCCAGGGGAATAGAATCACACCCAGAGATTATGGTTCCGCTTACCGGTACGGTAAACGAAATGATAATGCAATCCAGAATCATTCGAAATACGGTAGAAAAAGTATTCGCCGAACGCAATGATAAGATTCGTTACCTGGTGGGAACAATGATAGAAATACCAAGAGCGGCGCTAGTAGCTAATAAAATAGCTCAGCATGCCGATTTCTTCTCGTTTGGTACAAATGACCTTACCCAAATGACCTTTGGTTATTCCAGAGACGATGCTGGTAAGTTCTTACCTGTGTATCTTGAAAAAGGTATTTTAAAGGAAAATCCTTTTGAGGTACTTGATCAGGAAGGTGTAGGTCAATTAGTAGAAATGGCTACTGTACGCGGTCGTAATTTTAATAAAACACTGAAAGTTGGTGTATGCGGCGAACATGGTGGAGAACCTAAATCTGTTGAATACTTTAACAGACAGGGACTCAATTATGTAAGTTGTTCACCGTTCCGTGTTCCTATTGCACGTTTAGCGGCAGCGCAGGCAGCAGTTCAGATTAACGATTAAGTAGTTTTCATGAATCTAAACCACCGATCCAGCAATGGGACGGTGGTTTTTTTATGGGTAGTGGACATGATATTTATCGTAATTAATACTGATATATATCATTAATAGGAATTGAATAATGCCCGATCTTTACTTCGATTAAAATCAAATATTAATCAGATAATAACTTAATAAACAAACACTATGAAATTTAAACAGCTCATTATCGCATTTATGGTTATGGCCGGCTTTACTACAAGCTGTACGTACGACCAGATCGAACCGGAGATTCCAGATATTCCTGATCCCGATGTACCTACTAGTTTTGCTGACGAAATTCAACCAATATTTACTGCAAGTTGCGTTTCTTGCCATCCTCCTACTGCGGGTCTCGATCTTACGGAAGGAACTGCGTATTCGACAATAACAGCAAGTAAGTATATGGATTTGGCTAACCCAAGCCAAAGCTTAATCTACACGTATCCAAACCCAACTTCTGGAACGCATAGTTATAAAAAATACACTACTACAGAAGCCGCCCTTTTGTTAAAGTGGATTGAAGAAGGAGCCCTTGACAACTAAAAATCTTACACCGATGAAAAAATTATTAAATATTTATATCAGCCGCATTGTAAGATTAATATCTATAATGCTCATTGTACTCATAGCTGCCCCTGTAATCGCACAGGAGGATACTACCGATGAAGAACCCCCTAAGAAAGAACGTCCGGCACGGCGGGCATTTGAAAGTGCCTGGTGGTTCGATGGACAAACCGGAACCGTTTATGACAAAGGAACCTTGGAGATGATTATCAATCACCGCTTTGGTACCATTAAAAATGGGAATTACGATATGTTCGGTATCTACGGACCATCTAATATTAGGATGGGATTCGCATATGCACCGATAGACCGACTAAATGTCGGGTTTGGCTATACTAAGAATAAGAAGATTCTTGATCTATATGCTAAGTATATGATCTTACAACAAACTCGATCGAATTCAATGCCAATATCAGTTACTTATCATGGTATCTGGGGTATGGGAATGCAAAGTGCAGTCACGTATCAAAATGCCAGACCAGATAATAAGTATTATGTGACGGATCGTTTTACCTATTTCAACCAGATTATTATCATGCGTCGATTTGGCAATAAATTCTCTGCTCAGATCGCACCTTCATTCTCACATCATAATGCAGTATTAGGTGAGCTCGAAATAAGTGATACCGATACTACTGTAAATTATATGGAAAATGATACTTGGGGAATTAGTGTTGGAGTGCGTTATAAAGTGAATGCGACCACCGTAATTATGGCAGGTTATGATCAGCCACTTACTATGCATAGTATTAATCAACCTAAGCCCAATATTAGTCTTGGTATTGAGTTGAATACAAGCTCGCACGCCTTCCAGATTTTCGTACAGAACTATAATGCCATAGTTCCACAGGAAAACTTCCAGTTTAATCAAAACGACTTTACGAAAACCTCCGACGGGGGCGTATGGTTAATTGGATTTAACATGACTCGTCTCTGGAGTTTCTAATCCAAACGGATAAAACTAAAAGGGGTGGTACATACAAGTATCACCCCTTTTTTGTGCCCTCAACTAAAAAAGGCGTCCTGCTAATCTCCCATTTTACTGTCTTTGTCTTTGTGATCAGCATCACATTTTTTATGACATGAATCAGTTTTAAAACCAACATATGTCATTATAAAAGGTTCAAACTCCCCTTAAATTTGGTCTATACTTGAAATGAAATAATATGCGTCTCCTGAATCAATATAGCCACAGAATATCAAACAGCATGGTGGTTCAGACGCAGAAACTGAAAACTCCTTACTTATGAAAGAAGATAACAAGGCTAACAGAAGAAAATTCTTACGCAATGGCTTAGCAGCAAGTGTTGGCATGCTAACTGTAGGTTCCGGCGCTGCACTTGCTAGTGCAACCGATCCCGCGAAAGAAAAAATTAAGGTGCTAACCACCGATGGTAAAGTTATTGAAGTGGACAAACCCACCAGCGAATGTGCTGTGAACCCATGTACACCAGCCAAAGGCGAAGCCGCTCGTCTCGGTGTTCCTGGTCGTTCTTTTGTAATGGTTATCGACCTGGCTCGTTGTAAAAACGCCAGAAAATGTGTTGAGTCATGCCAGCACGGACACGACTTAATGCCGGACCAAGAATATATGAAAGTGTTGTTAATGAAAGACAACCCAGAAAGTGACCCGTACTGGATGCCTAAAAACTGCTTCCATTGCGATAACCCTCCATGTGTTAAGGTTTGTCCTGTAGGAGCAACCTTTAAGCGTACCGATAATACCGTTTTAGTAGATGCCGAAACGTGTATAGGTTGTAAATTCTGCGTTTCTGCGTGCCCTTACTCGGCTAGAATCTTTAACTGGACAGATCGCGATGTTTATGCCCACGACGACCCTAACTACTCACCTGAGACTAGTACCCCAGGACAACACGGCGTAGTGAGTAAATGTGATTTCTGCCCTGATCGAGCAAGAGAAGGCAAACTGCCCTATTGCGCATCTAGTTGCCCAATGGGCGCCATATACTTTGGCGATAAGAACGAAGATTCTGTTACCAATGGCGAAGATACAGTACGATTCCGTCAGCTTATAAAAGAGCGCGCTGGTTATCGCTACCTCGAAGAGTTAGGCACGGATCCTAATGTATATTATCTACCTCCTATTAATAAAATGTTCCCTTACGAGAGAGGCTTTAGCACTGTTTCGGATGAAAAGAAAGAGGTGATTTTAAATAGTATTTCTGAAAACCCTAAATAAACCTGAGTGATGGATACTGAATTAAGAACAAAAGAATTACTCACGGAGCATAAAACCTTTATCGCTAACCCTGATAAAAATTGGATAATAAAAGTTATCGCACTCTCTGTGATTATTGCTATTGGCCTCTACGCCATGGTACGACAGGTGATTGATGGCCACAGTATAACCGGCATGCGCGACAACGTCGTTTGGGGAGTCTATATCGTAAACTTCGTCTTTATTCTAGGCTTGAGCTATGCTGGTGCTCTTTTGGCTGGCATTTTTCACCTGGCAAGAATAACCTGGGCACGCCCGCTACAGCGAATCCTTAAGCTCATTACGGTTTTTGCGTTAATTATTGGGCCTATCTATATTTTACTTTGCCTTGGCCGCCCTGATCGCCTTTTTAACCTTTTCTTATTACCTAGAATTCAATCGCCCATTATTTGGGATGTAATTGCCATTGTAACTGATTTGATCTTTTGTATTGTATATCTATACTTTACTTATATCAAAGATTTTGCATTAATTCGAGACCATGCGGTAGAATTAGAATTACCGCAGTGGCGTCAAAAATTATATAAATTCTTTGCCTTGGGCTATCGAAATACGCCAGAGCAAAAGAAGAATTTGAATTTCGCCCTCGATATTATGGCCGCCATTATTATTCCTACATCTATTGTGGCCTACTCATTATTAGCATGGCTCTTTGGTATGAATCTTCGGGTTGGATGGAATAGCTCAATCTTTGGTCCATTCTTCGTACTTACCGCAGTGTATTCGGGTGTGGCCCTACTCATTTTTGTAATGTGGTTGTTTCGTAAAACGCAGAAATTAGAAAAGACCATTCGCGATGAGCATTTCCTTTATCTTGGATTTGGACTAGTACTCCTCTCCTTGTTTTATGGTTATTTCTATTTCAGTGATTATATAACCGATTGGTATAATATGTCGAATACCTATAAATTACTATGGGCGAAACTTACAGACCTATCGCAATATGGTGGGTTGCTAATCATAGGCTTACTGCTATCTACTATTGCACCCATTATTATAATAGGATTGCCATGGTTCAGATCCATTAATAGTATTGCTATTACTTCGCTATTCGTATTGGTAGGACTATGGATCATGCGCTACCTAATGATTGTTCCGGTTCTGGAAACTCCTTTCATACCGGTTCAGGAAATCGATCCTGCCGTTGTACATTATAGCGCAACCTGGATAGAGTGGTCGCTAACTGCAGCTGGGGTAGCAGCATTTATCCTACTCTTCATTTTTGCTGCTAAAATTTCTCCTATTGTTCCAGTAAGTGAGCTCTTGGAAGAAAAAGAAGAGCATAAACTAATAATATTCTTTAGATCACGTAAAAAGCTTGCTTCAAGCAAATAAATTCTAATACGATGAAAGAGAAAAAAAACATTATACGCATCTTATTTCTATTGATATTAGCAGGATTCTGTGCCATAAACTTTGACGTCTATGCTCAAAAGAAAGAAAGCACAAGAGTACGAGCCTATTACGATAAGCTTCCTAATAATAATAAGCAGGTGAAAGTTATTCTAACCACCGGACGTGGTAAAAATATGGTTGGCGTCGCCAATGTGGATATAAAAATGACAAGCCTCGCAGGTGAAGAAAAATTAAATCTTCCCACCATTCAAACCAATATCGATGGCGAAGCATTTCTACAAATAGAAGACGGTTATCCGCTCCCTAGAAACGAAGAAGGCTATGCGATTATTACAGCAGCGTTTTCTGGTAACGACAGTCTTAAGGCTTCTAAAAGAAAAATAGAGTTTCTAGACTTATCGCTTGAGCCAGAATTTAATATTGTTGATTCGGTAAAGGTTATTACGGTCACTGCCATTTTCGATTCTTTAGGAGTGAAAATTCCTGTAGAAGAACTTGACATTGAGATTGGTGTAAAAAGAATGCACAGTGTACTATACCTTGCTGAAGTTGAAACCGACGAAGATGGTATAGCAGAGTTTGAGTTCCCAGATGATATCCCCGGAGATCAGGATGGTAAGCTTATCTTGGTGTTCCGCGTTCTTGAGGACGATGATTATGGAACCGTTCAGGCAAGACACGAAATCAATTGGGGCACGATTGTTGATTATAGTAACGCAGGTAACGGAAGGTCGTTATTTGGCGATGAAGCCCCTTTATGGATGATTATTGCAGTACTGGTAGTTCTAGTTGCCGCCTGGTATCATTTTATATGGGCCATCGTTAAAGTTTATAAGATTAAAAAGTTAGGAGACACTGAAAGTGTATAATTTGGAATATATTGGATTTAACATTACCTTAATAACTATAAAATTACAATCATGAAAACGAAACCAAACACAATTCTTATGACCCTAGGGGTTCTAATTACAATCGGATTATTAGCGTTTACTTATCCTCAGGAAAAATGGGATGTTCCAGCTAAATATAAATCCATGGAAAATGAATTTGCCGGCGAAGACGAAGATGGCATTGGCGAGGAGCTATATGCACAACATTGTCGTTCTTGCCATGGCAAGGAAGGCTATGGCGACGGTAACAAAGCCGGCGAGTTGGAAACAGAAATGCGTGATCTATCTACCGAAGAGGTACAAGGACAAACCGATGGTGAGCTTTATTACAAGAGTTTCATTGGTAGAGACGAGATGCCAAACTTCGAAAAGAAAATTAAAGATGAAGAAGACCGTTGGATGGTGGTTAACTATCTACGCTCATTGGCAGAATAAGTTAAAAATAAACAAATTATAGAGGGAGGCATTTGCCTCCCTTTTTTTATGCCTTTAAAATTGGGAATCTCATTTAGCTATTTCTAATTAGATAACTGCAATCGTTTTTATTACTGCACTAATTGATCTGATACATAGGGAATCTTCAACTGATAAAATGACTACTTGACAACCTGTCTTAGTCATTAAAAATAGTAAAGGCCAAGACTATAATTCGTATTTGGAAAATACAATAATTGAAAAATCAAGGAGTCTTCAAATTACCCTGAAAAATTCCCAAATAATCTTGAAATTTCCGCGAACAATTAAATAGGGCCATCCCTTATTCGACACTTTCCATACGCCAGATTATACTTTTGTTAATTCATTGTTTTTTAATTACTTAACTCTTTTTTTATACTTTTTTTCAATTTATTAATGATTTTTAATGCTGCTTATATGAACATATATCATTTTTTTATAATTTTTTATCTAAAATGAACCAATATATATCTTTTCGAACACGACGTTAAATCCCATTTTCAAAATTGTCTCATGATGCGCTTCTGGTTACCTTTATATCACAATTCAAACAATTGAACAATTAATGCATTTCAACGAATAAATTTTCCAATCATGAAAACAAATAACATCTTTCGATTATTAACATTAGCACTCGCCGCCATGGCCTTTGCTTTTGTAACAAGTTGCGAAGGCCCCGCCGGTCCTGCTGGCCCCGCTGG
>CBDUMS010000091.1:0-12696 GCA_965368405.1 uncultured Cyclobacteriaceae bacterium | reverse complement strand
AATACTGCTAGAAAAACCGCACACCACATTAAAATCTCACCGAAATAGTTTGGATGCCTGGATTTTGCCCATAAGCCTGTTTTAATAAAACTATTGGGCTGGGAGTTTATCTTCTTAAAGGCATTTAACTGACTATCCCCTACCATCTGCCAATAAAAACCAATTAGCCATAATAGCAAACCAGGAACCATAAATAAGAATGACCTTGAAGAATCGGCTATTGCAATCGCCATTGTGGGCAGTGCGATTATGGACATAATAAATCCTTGAAGGATAAATACCTGCAAATAGCTTCGAATGTAAAAGCGCTTTCCCCATTCTTCACGCCAGTTCTTGTAACGGAAGTCCTCTCCTTTCCTTAAAATTCTTTGAAAAATATAGGTTGCTAACCGAAAAGCCCATAAAAACACCACACTATATATTAACAATGCCTTAGTATGGTTATAACCATAGTAGAGAAGACAGCCTATAATTAAGATAAAGCCTAGTCCCCAGGCGATATCCGCGATGTCATTTCTTTTGAAGATTATCGATAGAACATACCAAATGCTACTGTAAATAAAGATTACAGCCAGTATTTTTAAGTAGACCGATATTAGTAAATCCATTTTGTGATGTAGAAACCTGCTATGCTCACAATAGACGTTAATACTACCCCCCAGGCTAAATCAATAAGGATTATTGAAGCAGGCCAGCCTTTAAGAATGGCGTGATTGGTGAGTTCATAGGTAGCATATGTAATAAAACCAAAGGCTGCGCCAAGCCCAAGAGCTCTTAGTGCCGATTCTTTTTCAATCGCTGGGAAAATAACGAATAGAAATATGGCTGCTACAAAACAACAATAGAATGTTATGGCAGAGAGCCAATTCACCTTGTCAGCCATTAAAAAGCCGATATGCTTTTCATAAATTCCTTTGGCCACAACACCCAGCCATAATAAATCTACAAGAAGAAACACGCCAAGCGTGAGAAGATAACTGAATATAAGTTTCATAACTTTAAGTTAGTCTATAAAAAAGAAAAGCTCAACTATCGTTGAGCCTCTCTAAAAATTTACACTACTTATTACTTTGATGGAGGCAATAAAACCTTGTCGATTACATGAACTACTCCATTCGATGCGCTTACATCGGCAGCTACCACCTTGGCATCATTGATCATTACACCTGCTTTGCTAATTTTTACTTTAACATCAGCGCCCTGTACTGTTCCTGCCATTTGACCATTCTTTAAGTCGGTAGACATAACTTTAGCCGCTACAACATGGTAGGTTAGCACTGCGATTAACTGATCCTTATTTTCTGGCTTCAGTAAGTTCTCTACCGTACCTTCTGGTAAAGCTGCGAAAGCGGCATTAGTTGGAGCAAATACAGTAAAAGGACCTTCTCCTTGTAAGGTTTCTACCAAGCCTGCGGCTTTTACTGCAGCAACTAATGTACTAAGGTTCTCATTTCCTACTGCTAGCGTTACAATGTCGCTCTTTTGAGCAAAGGCACTATTTCCTGCTACTAGAGCAATAAGAAGGCCAGCGATTACAATTGATTTTCTTTTCATTTCTTTATAGTTCTTTGTTTGTGAGAAGCTATAACAACAAGAAACAAAATAATGTTCAACTTTTACAATTATATAGTTGAACAATATATAATTTATAACCAATAGAGACCCTTAGCGCCTGAGAAACGACTAAATAATAAATCTATTATTTTAGTTTCTCATTAAAAAAATCAACCGTTCTACTCCAAGCAAGTTTAGCTGCTGCCTCATCATAGCGAGAGGTTGAGTAATTATGAAACCCATGGTTAACCTCAGGGTAGATATACGCAGTATACTCTTTATTATTGGCTTTCAGAGCTTCTTCATAGGCGGGCCAGCCTTCATTAACACGCTTATCTAAACCTGCGTACTGCAGTAAGAGCGGTGCGTTAATTTTCGGTACGTCTTCAGCCTTAGGCTGACTTCCATAAAACGGAACAGCCGCTTTTAATCCGGGAACCCGAACAGCCATCATATTCGAAATCCATCCTCCGAAACAAAAACCAACTACACCAATATTGCCACTACATTTTTTATTCGCTTTTAAAGTATCGAAGGCAGCGATAAAATCTTGTAGCATTTCTTCGCGATCGCGTTGTCGTTGCAGGGTTCTACCCTCGTCGTCGGTGCCCGGATAACCTCCGAGTGGCGTAAGCGCATCGGGAGCTAGTGCCATAAAGCCTGCCTTAGCCGCAGCTCGGGCAACATCTTCTACATACGGATTTAGCCCTCTATTTTCATGTACGACAACAACGCCCGGAATCTTTCCTTTAAACTTTGCAGGTGTAACAAGGAGACCTTTCATTGTACCCGCTCCTTTTGGCGAACTATATTCAATCATCTCTTCTGAAATTGATGGATCGCCTGGCTGAACCCATTGCCCAACAGCATAGTTAGGGAGGAGCATTGATGCTAAAGTAGAGACTGTAAGGCCACCAACGGCATATTTAGAAAGCTTGCTCATGAATTCTCTACGCTCAATCTTATTATGTGCGTATTCATCGTATAAATCGTATACTTCTTGATTAATCTCTTTCTTCGATATCTTTTTCATTCGTTTCTGATTAAAGTTTTTAAGGGTATTCCAACTTCTAATTTAGTTAAATTCAAACATAATTTCTTAAAGTAGAATTACGAAACGGTTATCCGAGAATATAACTGCTAAGGAATCATGAGGTAGATCATTGCTAGAACTCGATTTTTTTTACAGCTTTATTCACAAGTTTATCCTCTAAATATGCTTATCAATGAATATCCTACTGGTATGTGATTCACTCTATGGTAATACCCAAAATCTTGCAGAAATAATTCAGGAAGAGTTAGCGAGATTTCATAGTATCACGCTTATCAACATTGCAGATTTTACTAATGAGCTGTTGTTGCAGCATGATGTACTATTCATCGCAGCCCCTACTCATGCCTTTCGAGCCAAACAAGAAACAATTGACATGCTTGATGGCTTAGACGATAATTTGATCAGGAACTATCCAGTTTTAAGTTTCGATACACGGATCGAACTGACAACCATAAAAAATCGACTTTGGCGTTGGATGGTTAACAAAGCAGGCTATGCCTCCCCTTTTATTAATAAGCAGCTAAAGTCGAAAGGAGCTCTAGTTTTAGCGGAGCCAAAAGGTTTTTTAGTCATGGATAAAGAAGGGCCAATTAAATCCGGTGAGATCGAAAAAGCCCAATTATGGACAGAAGAACTAATCGAAATTTTTAGCAAGCTTACTAATAATATGCAAACTATGAACGTTTGAACCAGGTTATTCGGAAAATTTAGAATTTCCTTTTCTTCTTGATACTTCAGTGTGCATTCGAGTCATAATTTTAATCCAAATAGGACTAATCAGTAGCGAAATTGAAATGATAGAGATTATCAACTGATAGCCGAAGTCTGTGATTACATTATTGAAATAGGCCAAATTGCCAAGGATAAAACTGAATTCGCCCACCTGCGAGAGCATAGCTCCAGAGTAAATGCTTTCGCCCCAACTTATCTTAAAGCTCCTCATAATCAGCGTATTGATGATATTGTTTGTAACAAATATTACCAGCACAAGTGTTGATATCAAGAACGCATTTTCCCACAAAAATGCAACATCGATTAACATTCCTATTGAAACAAAAAACAAGGCTACGAATATTACCTTAAGGGAATATAAACTATCATGAAACCATTCTGTCGTTTTAGATGATGCAACAAGAATACCAGCAATAAATGCGCCGAGCGCTGTTGAAAGCCCAAAAAACGCTGTTAACGCAGCGAATCCAAAACATAGTCCAAATGCAAAAAACAGCTGTATTTCATGGTCCTTTTTTATCAAATCATGAAAGGGCAATTTAACTGACTTTTTTACAAGCAAAAACGCGATTAACCCAATAATCAGCAAGCCGCCAATCACTTGCAATATTATATCTTCTGTTGTAGTCGGTGTTCCAGACAGATAACTCATAATCATTAGCATTGGCACGATAAGAATGTCCTGCACTAAAAGAACACCTAAGACGTTTTGTCCAACCGGATTATTAATTTCACCTGAGTCCTGTAGCAATTTCACAATTACTGCAGTACTGCTTAGACTAATTACAAAACCCAGCGTAAGAATCCTCGCGATAGACCAATCGTAGTAAACACCAATCATCCATACAATTAGCACACTAAGAATGATTTGTAAGACCGTACCAATTACCGGGATACGCCAATTAGCAACCAGTTTAGGCAAAGAAATTTCCATGCCTATAAAAAATAGTAAAAGAATAAGGCCTAAGGACCCGAGCGAGGTTATCAATTCACCCTCAGAAACAAGACCCGTTACCGATGGACCAATGATAACTCCAGTAATAATATAGATTATGACATGGGTTTGCTTTAACATTCTTAAAAACAACCCAATAATGACTATCCCCAATGCAATGAGAATAAACTTAAGGATAAGAGGGTTACTTTCAATGGCTGCTAATACCATGATTACAGTTTATACGGAATACGAATTAATACATTACAAGAATAGTAATCCTTCTGCATATTTAAGGAAAGAATCCATTTAATGAAATTATTATTTGGACAGTATTCTACCCAGCTATTTATCATATCAATTTAAAAGAGTACCTTAGAAAAGAACCCTAAATTGCCTCACTAATAGTTTATGGAGAGGTCTTATGCTAGTTTATGAAAACAATTGGACGTATCGATAAAATAGATTTGCCTGAATTCGGCTTGAACGATATTCCTGCCAAAATCGACACTGGTGCTAATCGTTCAGCTATTCATTGTTCGCAGATAACCGAAACTAATGAAAATGGACGCCCAGAAATCAGTTTTCACATTCCATTAGACTCAAGCCATGGTCAAAAAGACTTCCATATAAAGTCTTTTTTTAAAAAGAAGATTCGTAGTTCATCTGGCCACATAGAAGAACGTTATATTATAAAAACAGTAGTGGTACTCTTTGGTAAAAAAATCCATGCCTCTTTCTCATTAACCGACAGAGCAGAAATGAAGTACCCAATATTACTTGGACGCAAGCTTTTAAATTCGAAATTTATTGTTGACGTCGCACAAGAAGATCTATCGTACAAAGAAAAAACAACTTCAAAATGAAAATCGCAGTATTATCAAGAAATTCAAACCTCTATTCAACTAAAAGACTTGTAGAGGCGATTGAAAAAAATGGCCACGAAGCAGTGGTATTAGACCACCTACGGTGCGACATTGTTATGGAAGAAGCTGGCCCGCTAATTTTTTACAAGGGCGAGGAGTTAAAGGATATTGATGCCATTATTCCACGTATTGGCGCCTCTGTTACGTTTTACGGTACGGCGGTAGTTCGTCAGTTTGAAATGATGGGCGTGTTTTCTGCCGTAAGTTCCTTATCAATTACAAGAAGCAGAGACAAATTACGAAGTTTGCAAATTCTCTCTCGCTCGGGTATAAAAATGCCTAAGACCGCCTTTACAAATTTTTCTAAAGATGAAAATAAAGTACTCCACCATGTTGGAGATGCGCCAGTCGTTATTAAACTGCTGGAGGGCACCCAGGGCCTTGGCGTAGTATTGGCTGAAACGAATAAGGCCGCAAGGTCTGTTGTTGAGGCATTCGAAGGGCTCAAAGCTCGCGTTATTCTACAGGAATTCATTGAAGAAGCAGGCGGAGCTGATTTAAGAGCATTTGTAGTAGATGGAGAAATTGTAGGTGCAATGAAACGCCAAGGTAAAGAAGGCGAATTCAGGTCGAACTTACACAGAGGTGGCTCCTCTCAAATGGTAAAGCTTAAGCGGTCGGAAAAAACTGCGGCTCTAGCTGCAGCTAAAGCAATGGGACTTGCTATAGCGGGAGTAGACATGTTACAATCGAAGCGAGGAGCTTTAATACTTGAGGTTAATTCTTCCCCAGGTTTAGAAGGAATTGAGGGAGCTACAGGCGAAGATATTGCAGGTAAAATTGTTGAGTATATCGAACGAAATGTTAAAAAGAAACGACGTAAGGTTAATGCCTAAGGTCTGGTAAAGAAATGAGTTCAGTTCCGGATATAATAATTGCTAAGCAGGTAATAAAAGCTGGGCAACACAAACAGATTAATGCACGGGTGGCAAAATTGCCAACAAGAACCAGCATTGAGATTCCTATTATCGTTAATCGATCTAAGCAGCCAGGCCCAATTATTCTACTCATGGGCGGCATGCATGGCGACGAGATCAATGGAATAGAAATCATAAGAAGAATAGTAGCCAAAAATTTGGATAAGCCTAAGATAGGTACGGTAATATCTATTCCCTTGCTTAATATTTATGGCTTCTTGCTCTTTTCTAGAGAGGTGCCCGATGGCAAAGATATAAATCGAGCGTTTCCTGGTTCAAAGAACGGTTCATTGGCAAGTCAAATAGCTTACCTTTTAAGAACAGACATTCTGCCTATTATCGACTTCGGAATTGATTTTCACACGGGAGGCTCCCGCATAAACAATTATCCCCAAATAAGAACGCAACTCGATCATCCATTTGGGTTAGAGCTCGCTATGGCATTTGGAGCCAGGTTTACCCTAAACGCTAATCTCAGAGAAAAGTCCTTCCGTAAAGAAGCGGAAAAAGTAGATAAACCCATCCTGGTATTTGAAGGCGGTGAATCTCTCCGACTACGGAAGAGTGCAATCGATGCTGGGGTCAATGGAGCACTTCGTGTAATGAAGCATATGGGCATGACTGATGTAGAAGCAGGTGCAAGAAATGAGCAAATAATTATTAAGGAGTCGACATGGGTACGCTCACGGGCTGCTGGGCTATACCATTCCTATGCGCGGATTGGAGAGAAAGTAACCAAAGGCATGGTACTGGGGCTAATTACAGGCCCATTTGGCCAATTCGAGATTCCCATAAAAAGCAACCTTAATGGTTATGTTATAGCAATAAATAATAATCCTGTAATTAACAAGGGTGATGCATTGCTACATATTGGCATTCCCGTTGATTAGCTTATTAATATTATAGCCAACGTTTCCATCGAAAGAAGATAAGCATTAGGATTAAAATTACACCCATGGCTCCTAAAGTATAGAAATAACCAGATGGGTTACTTAACTCGGGCATATTTTCGAAGTTCATGCCATAGATGCCTGCAATAAATGTAAGTGGGATGAAAATCGTTGCCACAATACTAAGCACCTTCATGGTCTCATTCATTTTCTGACTTAGCGAAGAAAAGTAGATATTAGTTAAACTGTCTAGGGTATTTAAGGTAGCACCAATCTCCTCACTAGCTGCCTGACAAGTATTAATAAGGTTTGTATAATACTTTTTATTCTTTTTACGGATAAACTTCGTTCCACTATTTTCAATAACCCTTAAAGATTCTTTGATCGGCCCTAAAGACTTCTTTATCATCTCTGCAACCTGTTTTACCCCCTCGATATGAACGATAGTCTGCTGCGTAGGTTTACGGAGTAATTCAGCTTCAAGTTCCTCCAGGTCACCATTTAAGGATTCTATGGTTTCGAAATAATTATCCAGAATGGCATCCAATAATTGACATAAAAGATAATCGGCATCATTTTTACGAATTAAACCAATACCTGTTTCAATCTTATTCCTGATATAATCGAAGTGATCGCCTTCTTGTTCCTGAAAGGACAAGACATAATTAGTGCTAAGAACAAACGACAAATTTTCTATTACCAACTCAGATTCGCTTCGTTTTAAGATCGATTTAATACTAAAAAACAGGTAGTGATTATACTCTTCCACTTTAGGTCGTAGCGTAGTATCCAGAATTTGTCGAATAGTCAATCGGTCCAAATCAGTATTATTCGCAATTTCCTGAATATTGTTTACATCATGAAGTCCATGCGTATTCAACCAATATGTCTTGTCGCTCGCCCATGACCCTAAGGAGGCGTAGTCTTTAAAGTCAGATTCTAGCGCATAGCCATCCTGATCGAACATATAGCGCTGGTTCTTAACTTCTGTGATTTTCTTTTCCCCAATAAAGGTTATTTCAGCAAGTCCTTTCGCCCGAGTTTTCTCATGCGAGTACAGCCCACTAGAAAGCTGAGTTAAAGACTTTAAGCCTGAGGCTAAGATTTTGTCCGGTCGTCTTATTTTAAACTTACTCATCTGATTGAAATGGTATCTTAAGTTTCAATTTTTTAACACGTATTCCTTCAATTTCCAATAATTCAACTTCAACTAAATCATCCAGTATAAAAACTTTGCCTTTTTTCAATTTATGCCCAAATTTCTCAACAATAAACCCCGAGATGGTATTGGCCGATTCACTGGTTAAAGATAGATTAAAGGCTTCATTGATCTCATCGAGCAAGACATCACCATCCATAACATAAGTGCCATCTGATTGCTTTAGAAATTGCGCTTCTTCAAAATCGAATTCATCCTGTAAATCCCCTACCAATTCTTCCAGAACGTCTTCTAAGGTTACGATACCTAAAATCGTTCCGTGCTCGTCTTGTATAAAGGCAAAATGTTGACGAGACACGCGAAATTCATGTAAGAGTTTACTTATCAGAATATTTCGCGGAATGTACTTTGGAGGTCTTGCCAGACTTAAGAGATCGATTTTTTCTTCATTACTATACTTAAAAAGATCTTTAATATGAACAACACCCAACGCTTTATCGAGAGAACCTTCGCACAATGGCAACCTACTATGGCTGGATTTTCTGGCTTTTACCATATTTAAGCTTAAGGAATCTTCGGAATCTAGAAATTCCACCTCACCTCTGGGAATCATAATCTTATCGGCTACGGCATCATCAAAGGTGAAAACAGCATTCAATAATGAATGTTCGCTTTGTGATAATTCACCTTTTGCAAAAGCTATACCTAACGATGCCTTTATTTCATCTTCTGTAAGACTACCTTCATGACCATCAGAATCTGTAATACCTAACCATCTTAAGATAACATTGGTAATACCATTGAGCACATACATAAAAGGATAGAGCATAAAATAAAAACCCTTAAGAATTGTGGCCGAGCTTGTGAAAACTACATTTGGCTTTCGAATGGCGTATATTTTTGGCACTTGCTCACCAATAATAATATGCAGTGAGGTTATTATCGAAAAAGCGACTGTAAACGCAATTCCATGAATAACATTACTCGAAGTAATACCAAGCTTTGTAATAAGAGGGGTTAAGAGATGAGCTATAGCAGGTTCGCCTATCCAACCCAACGCCAAAGAAGCCATGGTAATTCCTAATTGACATGCCGATAAAGCCATATTCTGTCGCTTATATATCCACATAGCTGTTTTTGCAAAAGGTTTATTGTCTTTAACCATTTGGTTTAGCTGCGACTTTCGAACCTTTACGAGGGCAAACTCAGCAGCAACAAAAAATCCATTAAGAATTATAAAGACAATCGTTAAAGCAATATTTATACCGTCGGCGGCATAAGTAGGTTCTAATTCCATATTGAGTATGGTTTCCTGCAGTTAGGGCGTGTGATCATTTACCTAATATCGTATAATTTAATTATAATCAGCATATATACCCGATTCAGATTCGTTATAAGTGAGCCAAATTCGGTTACTTTGATAGATACTACTGAAATATGAATAAAAGCTATTTACTTCTTACACTTTATGGAGTACTACTCTCCTTCTCATTTTCCAGCGCACAAAACGTTATTTCTGATGAAAAGTATTGGCCAAAACATATTCCACTCGAAAAAGCTTCACTTACCATTTATCAGCCAGAAGTAGAAAGTTTTAATGGCAACAGTCTTGAGGTGCGCTGCGCTTTTAATTATTATGATGGCACTAAACTACCAACATTTGGCGCTATGTGGTTAAAAGCACAGGTGCATATTGATAAATCTAACAACAAAGTATTGTTCGATAAAATCACCATGGTTGATGCAAATTTTCCTGACGTAACCAATGCTAAGAAACAAAACCTACATGATTTACTTGAGCAAGTAGCCCCAACCTGGCAGTTTAATTCTAGCCTAAATGATTTCATGGCTAATCTCGATTTAACCATTTTGAGCAACCAAGGTACTAAGGCTCTTAAAAACGATCCACCAAACATCTTTTATGAGCAGGTGTACTCCGAACTAATTTATGTTGATGGTGAACCAATAATGGAGAATGTCGACAACTCAGAATTATACCAATACGTTGTCAATACTCCTTACTTCATTCTTCGGAGTAGCTCAGATAAATTCTATTATCTCAAGGCAGGCTCATGGTGGTTTAGAACTCAAAATATTTATGATGAATGGAAATCGATTGAAAATCCGCCTCAGCCTATCATTTCGTTATACAACAGATTTGATGAACATAAAATGTTGAATGATAAGCAATTAAATAAGGTTAACTCAAGTAAACCTAAGCTTATCCTGAGCATTCACCCTGCTCAATTAATACAGACCCGAGGTGAAGCTGAGATGGAAAAGATTATAGGTACAGAATTATATACTGTCGTAAATACCCCGAATGATCTCTTGTTTGATAATATAACCAAGCGCTATTATGTCTTATTCTCAGGACGGTGGTTTAGTTCAACATCCTTATTCAGGGGAGCCTGGGAATTTGTGGCGCCAAATGATTTACCAGTCTATTTTAAAAAGCTACCTATAAACTCAGCGTACAGTAAATATCGGATTAGTATTCCGGGAACTCCCGAGGCGATGAGCGCCGCCTTAGATAATGGTATACCACAAACAGCAGTTATTGATAGAAAAACGGCTAAAATTTTGCCTGAGTTCGACGGGGAGCCCGTGTTTAAACCTATAACCGGTACAACCTTAAAGTATGCTGTAAACACGAATATCAGTATTCTCCTGCTTGAAAATGGTCGCTACTATGCTGTGGATGAAGGTGTATGGTTTACATCGGTATCTGCAATAGACAACTGGCAAGTAGCCACGGAGGTCCCTAAAGAGGTAATTCAAATCCCCCCCAGCTCACCAGTATATAATATTCGATACGTGCATATTTATGATAGCAGTGATGAATATGTCTACGTTGGCTATACGGGAGGCTATACGGGCTCTTTTCTTTATCAGGGATGTCTCTTTTACGGTACAGGGTACCAATACAACCCATGGTACAAAAGCAAGTACTTTTCACGACCGATGACTTTTGCCTTTGGCGTGAACAGAACACAATCTAAATCTAATGTTTCGGTAAGTGTTGGTGTCGGGTATGGCTATGGTATGGGATACCCAGGATTTTATGCACCCTATGGATATGGTTATGGCTTTGGCTCTTATCAATATGCTACATTGAACGGCAATTTTGAGTATAAAAAAGGCTATGAGCAGAAGCCATTCGATCCTGTTAATATCTATAAGAACCGAGGTCAAGGTGTTATAGCCTCTGATCAAGTGCGAAGAAACAATCCTTATAAAGTCGTACCGGTAGAAGAACAAGCTCCTGATGGCGGCTGGATCCCCCCGACAAACTTATACAGCACAGAACAAGGCGATATCTATAAGAAAGACAAAGAGGGCAACTGGTTTAGAAGAGATGATGGTGTTTGGGTAAAAGCAAAATCCGCACCTAGTTTTTAGATTAAGACTATCTAACGAGCAACTTTTGTGTGAGTTGCGTCATACTATTTTGAATTCTTACAAGGTAATAGCCCTGCGGTAAGGTACGTTTATAACTAGCTTTGGTAGTAGTTGTTTTCCATTGATCAACAACTTTTCCATTTAGATTTAGAATTGTAATATAAGTTTCCGCTGAGTTGTCTGACGATGTAATTGATACTATGCCATTCGACGGGTTAGGGTAAACAGACATTTCAGGGCTATTCACTGCCAATTCAGTATCAAGTGAGGTTATCAAACCATATCCAAATTCAAAATTCTCAAGTTGTGAAGCTGCAGGCAATCGGTACACGATGTTATTTACGTCTTCTACTTCTATAAAATAACTCACCAACTTTTTATCCATTGGTGCTGGAATAGTAGCCGTAAAATTATAATTTTCATCAAATATCAAAGGGCTCTTCAATACCGTTTCGAAGTCATCGAAGGAGTAGTTAACAAAGGCCTTATCGGTATAAAGAGCAGAATCGCTTTTTATGCTACCTGTAATAATCGCATCTATTGCAGGGTCAGGTTGGTCTTGAAGCGTATCATGACTAATAAACGCATAGACGTAGCCCATTTCGGCCAACATCGCCTGTGAAATTGGGCCTACGGTGTGTACGACTTCCTCCCTGCCGATCTGTGGTGACATCAGCGAGTTTGGGTCTCCCGGAGGAAATGCCGTTTCATCTAAGTGGCTAATTGAGGATCCTCCATTAAACTCAGATGGAGCATATAACTGCGGGTGATTATCTCCATTCTGGTTTGTGGCCAATCGGCTTCCGGTAAATATATTATTAGAAGTGAGCTGATTATACATCTCATTTGAAAAGTTTGGGAAATTCTCAAGATTAACCAGCTGTAAATTATCATCATTTACTACAAAATAATCATAGATATTAGCTCTTCCATTTGTTCCGTAAGATCCGTTGCCGCTGCTTGCAGAGAAAGTGTCCGCTAACCCTAATCCATGACCAATTTCATGTAAAACAACACTTAGGAGGTCATGAGTATCAGGCAAGGGATTGCCATCGATACCGTAGTACCAAGTAAACTCTTTATTAAGACTAATAAATATTTCGAAATCATCCTCTTCGTTTAGCTCCT
>CBDUMS010000090.1:0-13294 GCA_965368405.1 uncultured Cyclobacteriaceae bacterium | reverse complement strand
AGGTTGCGTTTTGCCTTTGCAGTGAATATATATTTTTCGTCGAATGTCATTTCCATGTGTTAGGCTCTATTATTTGGATTGTAAGACTTTAACATATTTTGCAATCTGCCATCGCTCTTCAACATTAAGCTGAGAATTATAAGCACCCATGCGACCTTTTCCTCGTGATAGCACGTGGAATATATGGCCTTCGGTAATATTGATTAGGGCACCTGACTTGTAAGATGGTACTCCTGCATACTTTTCGCCAACTAACCCAGGCTCAACGCCATCGGCACCGTGACAAGTCGCGCAGAAAACACCATAAAGTCGTTTACCTTCTGCTACCACTTCAGCGGTAGAATCTAATGGGTTGATCATGGTTCGAGCAGCAAGTTCTAAGCTGTCTTTTGGGATTCGATACGGTAAGTAGTCGCCACGTTTTACTGAATTGGCAACAGGCTCACGCATATTCATCTCAAATGGATTATTTGGGTTAGAGCTATAATACTCTCCAATATCATCTTCGGATGAGTTTACCCATAATCCTGCGTCTTTATCCTTTATTTGCTTTAAAGGTTCGTAGGCAACTGAATGGTACATGTTAGGAGCATATTCTGTCCCCTGATCATCGCCATCTGCACCACAACCTACCAAGGCAATAGTGCCGGATAAAATGATTGCTGTATATAGTTTATTCAAGTTCATTCTCTAAACTTTAGCTATTATAGTTTTTTTCATTTACCTCAGAAGCTCCGCTACTATTTAGCAAGGCTTCAAGATCAGCTTTAGAAAGCTTATTCTTATCGAGATCGATCACCACTGCGAATTTGTCGAGTGTGATTCTTATATCAAATATTTTTGGTCGTGCCCATGGCTTTAAGTCACTGGCAATGAAGAAGGTAAATACCATTCCAAAAGCAGCCAGTAATACGGTAAATTCAAACGTTACCGGAATAAATGGAGGGACAGAAGCAAAGTTCTTACCACCAATTATCATAGGCCAGTCGTACCCCATCATCAACCATAAGGTTGTAAATGCAAGGGTTGTTCCCGTTAACCCAAAGAGAAATGATGCTCTGGGCAATCGACTCATTTTATATCCTAGAAGATCGTCGATACCGTGAATCGCATACGGTGAAAACACTTCGTGAATATTGGCTCCACCATCTCGTAAAGAGGTAACGGCTCCTTTCACGCTATCTTCATGATCGAATATTCCTACTAAAAATCTTTTTCCGCTCATAACTAGTCTATTTTTTCGCCGTCTGAATTTAAAATACTCTTTACCTCAGCAATATTGATTACCGGGAAGAATTTAGAGAACAACAGATAGGCCGTAAAGAAGAAACCAAAACTGAAGAGGTACATTCCTACGTCATGCTTCGTTGGATAGAACATTGCCCAGCTCGATGGTACGAAATCGCGGTGAAGTGAGGTCACTACAATAACAAATCGTTCGAACCACATACCGATATTAACTATAATAGATAGTATGAAAGTGGCAACAATATTTGTTCTAATTTTCTTAATCCAGAATACCTGAGGCGATATTACGTTGGCCGTCATCATGGTTAAATACGCCCACCAGTAAGGACCCGTCATTCTATTAATAAAGGCGTACTGCTCGGCCGGAACACCTGAATACCAAGCCATAAAGAACTCCGTTATGTAGGCAATACCCACAATAGAACCTGTTACGATGATGATAATGTTCATCATCTCGATATGCTGAATAGTAATATAATCTTCGAGCTTGAAAACCTTCCTTGTAATTAGAAGCAAGGTTAACACCATCGCAAAGCCAGAGAAAATAGCTCCGGCAACAAAATAAGGAGGGAAAATCGTGGTGTGCCATCCTGGAATTACTGAGGTTGCAAAGTCCATTGATACAATGGTATGAACCGAAAGTACCAGTGGTGTTGCTAAACCAGCAAGAATAAGTGACACAGACTCGTAACGTGACCAATCCTTGGCACCACCAGTCCAGCCTAAGCTAAGGCCACCATAAATAGCTTTTGAAACAGCATTTTTTGCTCGATCACGAATTGTGGCAAAATCAGGAACAAGGCCTACATACCAGAATACCAGTGAAACTGAGAAATACGTTGAAATCGCAAATACATCCCACAAAAGAGGCGAATTAAAGTTCACCCAAAGTGAACCGAATGTATTGGGTAGTGGCAATGCCCAGTAAAATCCTAGCCATAGACGTCCCATGTGGAAACCAGGGAACATTAATGCGCATATAACAGCAAAAATAGTCATGGCTTCTGCCGCGCGGTTGATACTCATTCTCCACTTCTGACGGAACAGTAGTAGTACTGCAGAAATCAAGGTACCGGCGTGACCAATACCCACCCACCAGACGAAGTTGGTAATATCCCAGGCCCATCCAACGGTCTTATTCAGACCCCAGACTCCTATACCTTCCCAAAGAAGGGTGCCTACAGAAATACCGCCAATAATTAGTACACCAACGGCTGCCGTAAAGGCCATTATCCATGACTTAGAGGGTTTTCCCTCGACCTGACGACAAATATCATCAGATACCTGGGCCATGGTCTTGCCTCCGGTAATTAGTGGTTCACGAATTTGTGAAGTAACGTGCATATTCCTTATTCTATTTAAACGTTATTTTCTTCTTTATTTCTAATCTTAGTCAGATACAGAACATTTGGTTTCGTTCCAACTTCCTCCAACACCGTGTAAGCTCTAGGCTCACCTATCTTCTTATCAATACCATAATCTCCCTCAGTATCTTTTATTTTCAATAACTGCGAAAGCTGACTATTCGGATCATTCATATCTCCAAATACAATTGCATCTGCAGGACATGCCGAAGCACATGCTGTAGTAATATCGTCGTCGGTAGTTCTTCGCTTCTCTTTCTTGGCTTGTAATTTACCAACCTGAATACGTTGAACACACATTGAACATTTCTCCATTACACCTCGAGAACGAACGGTAACATCTGGGTTCAATACCATCTTACCTAAATCGTTGTTCATTGATAAGTTCTTATCGAACTGCTCATTATCGTGGTACTTAAACCAGTTAAATCGACGTACCTTATAAGCACAGTTGTTTGCGCAATAACGTGTACCGATACAGCGGTTATAAGCCATCTGGTTAAGCCCAGATGTTGAGTGCGTAGTTGCTGCAACCGGACAAACAGTTTCGCAACCGGCATTATTACAATGCTGGCACATCATTGGCTGAAAAGTAACTTCTGGATTCTCAGCAGCGACTTCTAGTGCTCTGTATCCATCAACAACACCTTCTGCAGCTGAGATTGCCTCCTGGCTACTGCTATAATATCTATCGATACGCATCCAGTGCATATCTCGACGATTAATCACTTCCTGACGGCCGACTACCGGAATATTATTCTCGGAAACACAGGCCACGTGACAGGCCGAACATCCTGTACAGGTGTTCATATCAATGGCCATTCCCCAGTGATGATCTTTATACTTATGACCTTTCCATAAAGAAATTTCACCTGGAGCTACTTTTCCTTCAGGGCTTTGCCATGTAGCAATATGTGGATGCCAACGGCCGGCCGAAGAATCTTTTTTGTATTCAGCTAGGGTTGCTTCCTGAATCACATTCTCACGATCCATGTAAGTCTGGTGAGTTTGTGTTCTGGCCAACTGATATAGGTCTGAAGTTACCTCTAGCGCAACACCCGACATGACATTATAGGATAGGCTGCCATTCAGTGTGGTAATTAACCCTATGGCGTTAACCCCTAAATTATCTCCTACTCTACCGGAAGACGTTCGTCCGTACCCGAGAGCAAGACCAACCGTTCCTTTAGCCTGACCTGGCTGAATTACAACGGGCAGGTTTAAGGTATTACCATTTACGGTTATGTTAACACGGTTTGCTTTTCCTTCTACTTCTGTAATTCCCCACTCTTTAGCATCAGAAATCGATACGGTTAAGTAGTTATCCCATGTAACCTTAGTAATAGGATCTGGTGTTTCCTGGAGCCAAGGGTTATTCGCCTGAGTTCCATCGCCTAATGCAACAGTATAGTAGAGCGCAAGCTCAACGCCCGAACCTTTGTAGGCAGAAGTAATTGCTGATGCTGCTGCATCGGCATTAATATTAGCTGTTAAGGCAGAGGCCTCAACTTCAGTTTCATAAATACCGTCCTGTAAACATTTATCCCAGAACGACCAGTAATCGTAACTTATCTTACCATTACCAAAATTATCTTGCCAGTTACTCTTTACGTAATCAAAGTATTCGGTACTATTACCGGACCAGGCCAGGATACTTTCTTCCTGTTGTCTTGTATTGAATAAACTCTGAATTGTAGGCTGATTTAAGCTATACGTGCCTTTTTTAGGTTCTGCATCGCCCCATGATTCTAAGAAATGATGTGTAGGAGCAATATAGGTTGTGGCACTTGCCGTTTCGTCTTTTCTATCTGCAGTACTTAAAGTAAAATCCACATTTTCAAGAGCTGCAGCTAAATCAGCACCTTTCGGGTGGTTATAAACTGGATTGCAATTTAAGAATACAACTGCTCCAACATTACCCATTGATGCATCTTTTAAGAAATGGCTAAATTCCATATCATCACCTTTTCTTAAGTGCGATGGACGATCAATACTTATGGTCGAGCCGTAATTGCCAAGCATGGAATTGATTCCTGCAATTAAAGTCTGAATGGCAGGATCGTTAGAACCTGAGACGACCAAAGAGCTTCCTTTAGTCTTCACTAAATCAGAAGCTGCCTTTTTAATATTGGCCACCTCTGCACCACCAGAAACCGTTGCATTTCCTGTAGCGGAGGCAACTGCATTATATAAAGCAATTACAGCAGCTCCCTGAGCCGATGGCTTAATTGGCGTTCTATAATCGGCATTAGCACCGGTTAACGACATATTTGCCTCGAATTGATAGTGACGAGACATTTGTTTTTTATTCGGATCTAGCCTACGGGTTTTACTATAACCTTTGGTAAACTCAATCGGATCAATCCAGGTACCTAGAAAATCTGCATCGAAACTTACAATGGTTTTAGCCTTATCGAAACTAAGAGCTGGAATTGCCTTAACACCAAATACTTCCTCATGGGCTTTAAGGATACCATAAGCAGAATTAGCATCGTATTGAACTAGTTCAGCTGTAGGGTATTTAGCCTTAAACTCCTCAATTGCTTTAAGGTAAGACGGACTAATGATTGTCGTACTTACCAAAGCGATTTTCTTGCCTGCTGTTGCTGCAGCTTCAAACGCAGCCATTGCAGCCTTGTCTAAATCTGACCAGCTAATATCATCACCCGCATTCTTTGGGCCTTGAAGACGTTCTTTATCATATAAAGACAAGATAGAGGCATCAACAGATGCACTCGTGCCACCTTGTGATATCTTCGAAAGACTATTGCCTTCAACCTTAATTGGTCTTCCTTCCCGTGTTTTAACTACAACGCTGGCATATTGTCCTCCATTCCAGTAAGAAGAAGCATAATAGTTTGGAACGCCTGGGTCTAGATCTTCAGGCTTATTTACATAAGGTATAGCATTTCTAATGGGCGCCTCGCAGGCCGCTAAACTGGCAGCTGCTACGCCAAACCCCATTAGCTTAAGGAAATCGCGACGACTTGTGTTTTCGCCGGGAGCTTCCTCTCCATTCATTGGTAAATACTCAGGAAATTCTTTTTCGGCATACTTAACATACTCTGGATCGTTGTTCAGCTGCTCAAGTCCTTTCCAATATACTTTTTTGGTTTCTTTCATGTTTATATTATAACTCTCAAAGAATCGTCAATATTAATAATGGCATTTTGCACAATCTAAGCCACCGTTGGCCTCAACTGTAAATGGCTTGTCTGTTTCAGACTCATGAATTTTAAGTAACTCATCGTAATAGCCATTGCCTTTGGTGTTTAATTCTGTATCACGGTGGCAATTAATACACCACCCCATAGTAAGGTTAGAGTACTGTCGTACCACTTCCATTTCTTCGATAGGACCATGACATGTTTGGCAATCAATTCCGCCAACATCATAGTGCTGTTGGTGATTGAAGTAAGCCAGATCAGGCAGGTTGTGCACCCTTACCCATTCGATAGGCTGATCATTTTCGATGGCGGCATATATCTTTTCGATCTCCGCCGTTCCGGTATTCGTACCTTCTACAATTGAACTATGGCAGTTCATACAGATATTAGGAGAAGGAATATTGGCATTTTTCGACTTGGTAACTCCGGTGTGGCAGTAATTACAATCGATTTGGTAATCGCCTGCGTGCACTTTATGCGAGTATGCAATAGGCTGTTTAGGGGCGTAACCTTGCTGAACGCCTATACTGTAGAGATTGTCGATAACACCTTTAGCAACTACAGCCGTACCTATGGCCACCAGAATTCCAATAAACGCCTTATTACGTGCTAAGGTCATCGGGTTCCACTGTGCTACATATTCTTTATCCTCTTCGGTTACATCTTCACGCAGACTTAAATATTTTCCTAAAGTCTTTACGATCATAAATAAGATCACAAGCAATACAACCAGAATAACTAAACCTCCAATTATAATGGCGTTTAAATAGGTATTTGGAATACCGGCTGGTTGTGCCTGAAGATCACCACCCGCCGCTGGAGCTGCTGCCGCTGCCGGTGGATTATCGGTTTGATCTTTAATATAGGCTACGATAGAGACTACCTCGTCATCCGAGAGGTAATCGAAGGTAGTCATCATTACCTGATTATATTCTTCATAGAGGGCAACTGCCTGCTCATCCCCGCTCTGAATAACCTTGGTAGAGTTTTGGACAAACTTAATTATCCAGGGCAACTCTCGACGATCGTAGACATTTTTCAATGCCGGACCGATCAGTCTGGTTTCTATATTATGACAGGTTTTACAGTTCTGTTTAAAAAGAACTTCTCCGGCAGCAATTATCTCTGCATCGGCAGGCACAGCAGCGGCCTGACCAAAAGCATTTTGAGTACTAAGAGCAAGAAGTGGAGATACTACGACAACAAATAAAATTATTATTCGTTTAACAGATTCCTTAGGCAACATAGATTTGATTACGTAATTAGTTTAGTCGCTACTTTTTCGAGCGATACAAAAGTACATCTTCAAGGTTTTCTTTTCAAAGAGAATGAAACATCATTTTTTGCATCGCTAGTAACGTTTAAAATTGAAAAGTATAAAATATCTAACTACAAATCAGGGAGTTCCAATCAATTCGTTAGTTATTTAGAATTAATATAAATAACTAATTCCTGACTAGGATCATTGAAAAATGAAAATAAAACGGATTTGTTCTACGCCAAATTCTCGATGAGCAAAATCAATGTTGCAACGCTTATATTTTAGCAAGCTGTTCTTCCAACGCCATGATTTTCGCTTCGGCATCTGCCAACTTCTTCCGTTCGTTAGCAATTACTTGCTCTGGTGCATTGTTCACGAAGCGCTCGTTACTTAATTTCTTGGCTACAGAGTTCTTAAAGCCATTGGCATATTCCAGCTCTTTCTGTAATCGTAGCTTTTCCTGCTCTGCGTCAATACTCTCTTCTAGTGGGATAAAGAACTCATCTCCTTTTATTACAAACCCTCCGGCATTTTCAGGCTTCTCCGAAACAAATTCGATCAGCTCCAGATTAGACATTTTCTTAATAACCTCGCCAAAAGATTCGAGCCTTGTTCTATCGTTAGTCTTAACCATAAGGCTAAGTGCTGTCTTAGGAGAAATCTGTTTGGCATTCCGTAGATTACGAATCTGGCTTACCACCTCAAAGGCTTCTTCACCGGCATCGAGTAAATCTGCGTCAAAAGGACTTGCGGATGGCCACTCTTCAACGATCAAATAGTTTCCGTTACGCTCCTGGAGAGATTGCCAGATCTCTTCGGTAATAAATGGCATAAAAGGGTGTAACAGTTTTACCACTTTTTCGAAGAACACTACCGACATTTTATAGCTCCTGGCATCGATGGGCTTACCATATTCTGGCTTAACCATTTCGAGATAAAGTGAACAGAAGTCGTTCCATACCAATTTATAGGAGGTCATTAAAGCATCAGAAATCCTAAACTTCGAGAAATGATCTTCAACCTCGGCAAGTGCCTGATTAAACTTTGAGTCAAACCAGTCAATCGCAATCTGGTTAGTATCGGGTAATGTTTCATCAACCTCCCAACCCGTTACCAAACGAAATGCGTTCCATACCTTATTCGAGAAATTTCTTCCCTGTTCGCATAGTTTTTCATCGAAGAGCAAATCGTTACCCGCCGGTGAGCTAAATAGCATACCGGTGCGAACACCATCGGCTCCGTAGATATTCATCAATTCTATTGGGTCCGGAGAATTGCCCAGGGATTTCGACATCTTTCTCCCTTGTTTATCTCTTACAATACCTGTGAGGTAAACATTGCGAAAGGGTTTTTCACCTCGATACTCATAGCCATACATGACCATACGTGCCACCCAGAAAAATAATATCTCCGGAGCAGTAATCAGATCGTTGGTTGGATAATAATATTTAATATCGGCATTGTCTGGATCTTTAAATCCATCGAAAACGGATATAGGCCATAGACCGGAGCTAAACCAGGTGTCTAGCACGTCTTCATCGCGCCTCAAATCAGTTTGAGACAATGAAGCATCTTTTTCCTGCGCTAGCTTTAGTGCTTCGTCTTCGTCTTTAGCTACAACAAACTCTCCATTTGGCAGGTACCATGCCGGTATTTGCTGCCCCCACCATAGCTGACGTGAGATACACCAATCGCGCACATTTTCCATCCAGTGACGATACATGTTTTTAAACTTTGGCGGAACAAGCTGCACCTCATCGTTCATCACGTTCTCATAAGCTGGTTTAGTAAGCTCTTTCATACTTACAAACCATTGCGTTGATAATTTAGGCTCAATAACAGCATCGGTTCTCTCCGAAAAACCAACATTATTGGTATACTCCTCGATCTTAACCAGTTGCCCCGCTTCTTCAAGGTCTTTAACAATCTCTTTGCGCACCGCAAAACGATCTTTGCCAATATAGAGTTCACCCGCTTCGCTAACCGTGCCGTCGTCGTTAAAAATATCAATCGAGCCAAGCTTATGTTTCATCCCAAGCTCGTAGTCATTAATATCGTGTGCCGGTGTAACTTTCAGGCAACCTGTACCAAAATCCATGGCAACATACTCATCGAGAATAATGGGTACTTCACGATTAACCATGGGTACAATGGCAGTTTTACCATGCAGATGAGTGTATCGCTCATCCTTTGGGTTAATACAAACTGCAGTATCACCTAAGATAGTCTCCGGACGGGTTGTAGCAATGGTAACGGTTTCGCCAGAGTCTGCTATCTTATAGGAAACATGGTAGAGTTTAGAATTTACCTCCTTGTGAATTACCTCATCATCAGCTAGCGCTGTTTTACCCTGTGGGTCCCAATTCACCATACGAACGCCGCGGTAGATATATCCTTTCTTATAGAGATCAACAAAAACTTCGGTTACAGCATCCGATAGGTCAGGGTCCATCGTAAATCGTGTTCGATCCCAATCGCAAGAGGCTCCAAGCTTTTTTAGCTGCTCTAGTATAATGCCACCGTACTTTTCTTTCCACTCCCAAGCGTACTCCAAAAATTCTTCCCGTGAGATATCGTGCTTATCAATACCGCGCTCTTTGAGCATAGCCACAACCTTGGCTTCGGTGGCAATAGATGCGTGATCGGTACCCGGCACCCAGCAGGCTTCTTTCCCCTGCATTCTGGCTCGCCTTATCAATACATCCTGAATGGTATTATTGAGCATATGACCCATGTGTAAAACACCAGTAACATTCGGTGGTGGGATCACAATGGTGTACGGTTCTTTCTCCGGATTTGGCTCAGAATGAAAAAATCCTTTGTCTAACCAAGTTTGGTACCATTTGTCTTCTATTTGCGACGGGTCATATTTTGATGAAATCGACATCTTTACCATTTTTGAATAAGGCGCAAAAGTAAGTTTTTTTTACAGCCAAACGACCCCAAATAATTGATAAATTTGGTTTAACAGTATTTTATTATGGGTATTGATTAGCTTTATCCTCGATTAAAAAATTAATGCCATGATTGGAATTGTAGGCGGTGTTGGTCCATATGCCGGCTTGGATCTTGCCAAGAATGTTTTTGATAACACCCTAGCTCAGAGCGATCAGGACCATCTGGATTTGGTAATGCTTTCGTTATCGCATACGATAAGCGACCGAACAGAATATTTAATGGGTAGAGATCCTGTAAACCCATCGGATGCAATTGCCAATGTTTTGCTTAAAATGGAAAAGGCTGGCGCGACCATAGCCGGGATCCCTTGTAATACGGCACATGCTAGAGAAATTTTTAGCTTAATTACCAATATACTTAATGATGCCTCTTCTGAATTGAAGTTACTTAACATGGCAGAAGAAACCATACGAGAAATAAGCCTGCAATACCCCAGAGTAAAAAATGTCGGTGTGCTTTCAACCACCGGCACCTATAAGTTTGGTATTTATAGCAAACCACTAGAGGAGGCTGGTTTCCACCCTATTGTACCCGATTTCGATACGCAGGATAATGTAGTTCATGCTGCAATCTACGACCTGGATTATGGAATAAAATCTAAATCCAACCCCGTTACTAAAATAGCACGAAACGATTTGATGAAGGTTTCTCAGAAGTTAATAAACGATGGTGCAGATTTAATAATAAAAGGGTGCACCGAAATCGTATTGGCAATTCCCGAAAAAGAAATCTTTGACACCCCTACTATTGACCCATCTATCGTCCTTGCCCGCAGCCTGATAAACCATATTGCACCCGAAAAACTAAAACCTATTGAACCATGAGAGTATTGATTTTCTTCGTCATCCTATTCCTGTCAGGTACCGCTTACGGTCAGCAAACTGATCGTGGCAGAGCCCGTGATTTTGGGATTATGCCGGGCATCCTCACACCGGGATCATTGAACGCGATTACCGATGTAAATGGTGTAGCTGTAGGACACAAAACAATGGTCATCGGAGACTCTATTCGCACTGGCGTTACCGTAATTTTACCCCATCCGGGCAATATTTTTCAAGAGAAAGTACCCGCCGCGGTCTATGTAGGTAATGGCTTCGGAAAGGCGATTGGCTTTACTCAGATTCAGGAGCTGGGCAATATTGAATCGCCCATAGCTCTAACGAACACCCTCAA
This sequence comes from uncultured Cyclobacteriaceae bacterium, assembly GCA_965368405.1. Taxonomy (GTDB): domain Bacteria; phylum Bacteroidota; class Bacteroidia; order Cytophagales; family Cyclobacteriaceae; genus S012-113. The sequence goes on along the minus strand of CBDUMS010000090.1, from coordinate 2,123 downwards.
TTCCTGGAAAGTCGCCGACGCCTTGGTAGATTACACCCTGGCTCAGCCAGATAACAAGAACGTGCGTTCGGTAAATGTTGTGGTTGGGGAAACCAACGATGGTTATCTTAATGATATACAAGGCAGACATGTTAATACTGAAGCCGTGCAAGAAGCGATAAAGACAGCCAATACTGGCACTGTGCCCGAAGGAAACGTTGGCGCTGGAACAGGTACACGTTGCCTGGGATTTAAGGGAGGGATTGGTACCTCGTCTCGCGTACTCCCACAAGCCAAAGGTGGCTACACGGTTGGAGTTTTGGTTCAATCGAATTTTGGTGGCGTACTTACAATTAATGGAGCCCCTGTTGGTGAAGAGCTTAATAATTTTTATATGGCTAATGATGTTCCTTATGTGGTAGATGGTTCGTGCATGATTGTAGTGGCTACAGACGCTCCCTTATCAGATCGCAATTTGGAGCGGCTCGCCAAGCGTGCTTTTATGGCGCTTGCCAAGGTTGGCTCCTTTGCCTCTAATGGCAGTGGCGATTATGTTATTGCTTTTAGTACCGACTCTGAGAGTAGGATTCCTTACCAAATAAAAAGCCCCGTTTCTGTGGTGCCCCAGTTAAGTAATGATGTGATGTCTCCCCTATTCCTTGCAGCCGTGGAAGCGACCGAAGAGGCTGTTTACAACTCCCTATTTATGGCCGAAACCCTGGTAGGGCAAAAAGGCAGAACACAAGAAGCTTTACCTATTAAAGAAACCTTGAAAATTCTGGATAAGTATAAGGCGAGAAAGAAATAGCGGCAGCCCTTTAGCTTTTATACGTCTATAGATTAAATGCAGTAGTGTGTTTATTCTTACTGAGGACGAAGGAGCTTTGAACTTTGTCGATATTCGTATCTACCGATAGTTTCGAGAGAATAAATTGTTGATAGGCTTCCATATCTTTTAGCTGTGCTTTAAGTAGAAAATCGAAATTGCCAGCAATATGGTAGCATTCCATTATTTCGTTGTAACCGTTAATAGAATCTTCGAACTTTTTTAAATAAGACCGGGCATGATTCTTTAATGATATTGAAATATATACGATGAGATTCTTGCCAACTTTTTTCTGATCGAGTAACGCCACGTACTTATCGATTATGCCGTTCTTTTCCAATTTCTTGATACGCTCGTAGACGGCCGTTGTAGATAAGCATAGCTCATGGGCTATAGCGGCAATAGTCATTTTCCCGTCCTGCTGCAAATACGCTAATATTAGCTTATCCTGCTGATCTAACTTATACATAAAATATTCCGTTTAGCATCTCAAAAATAGTCCATAAAATTAATTTATTCTATTTATTAAAATATATGTAGTTTTTTTTTCTATAATTCAATCTAAAAATAGATTAATAGTAAGTATCTCATACATATATCCATATGTTTGTTAACATACTATGGAAATACTCACGTTATTAAAGAAATTCGAAGAAAGACAGCCAGAGTTAGTCCTTGAGTGGAACGACTCCGAAACAGAGGCCGAAGGTTGGGTGGTAATCAATTCGCTTCGCGGTGGAGCCGCGGGTGGTGGCACCCGAATGCGGCAAGGCCTTAACAAGCGAGAAGTTGAGTCCCTCGCCAAGACCATGGAGGTAAAGTTTACGGTATCAGGGCCACAAATAGGCGGTGCTAAAAGCGGTATAAATTTCGATCCTGCCGACCCAAGAAAAGGCGAGGTGCTTAAGCGATGGTACAAAGCTGTGATACCTCTTTTGAAAAACTATTATGGTACGGGCGGCGACATGCATGTTGATGAGATATCGGAAGTAATACCCTACACGGAAGAATATGGACTATGGCACCCTCAAGAAGGAATAGTGAACGGTCACTTCGGGGCTTCCGATAATCAGAAGATTAAGATCATTGGCCAACTAAGAACGGGGGTCTCTAAAATCGTTGAGGACCCGAATTACACACCGACTTCTCAGAAAAAATATACCATTGCCGATATGATTACCGGCTATGGCGTGGCGATGTCGCTCATGCACTATTATAAAATCTGGGGTGGCGATATAAGCAATAAAAGAGCGATAATCCAGGGCTGGGGAAATGTTGGTGCAGCGGCCGGCTTTTTTCTTGCGAAGGCAGGGGTGAA
>CBDUMS010000089.1:0-13867 GCA_965368405.1 uncultured Cyclobacteriaceae bacterium | reverse complement strand
GTAGAAATTATTTCACCTTTATAGTAGCCCTAATCTTAATAAAACTTCAGGTGCAAGATGAAGTGTGTAGCGAGGCCAACAAAAAAAAATCCAGGAATCTTTCGACAGTTTTTAACGAGAATTCTTTGGGTATTTCTGGCAAGAGGACTCTTGGTGGTCTGATTTTAGATTGCTCCTTGCACTTTGACAAAGCGATTGAAAATTAAACAACAAAAAGCTGCTCCTTCAGCAGCGTTAAGAAGGAAATATCTTAAGTAATTCTATTTAACTTGAACTGACTAAAAATACAATTAAGGGTAAATTTAATGATCACATGAAAAATCTAATATTAATAACTGTATGGCTTAGCTTGATGTTCATGTTCAGCTGTAATCAAGAAAACAAAGAATTCTCTAATTCTTTTACTGTTGACGTTAGTAATTCGACGGCACTTAGCCGTACTAATGTAATGGTTAGGCTATCCATTGAGGATCTTAATGCTAAGCATTCAGACTTTAACCCTGACGCATTTATTGTTTTAGATGGAGAAGCTGAATTAAGTAGCCAGGTATTTAATTCAAATAACGCAAAAACTGAAATCCTATTTATATTACCTTCAGTTGGTGCTAACGAAAACAAAGAATTAACAATTCGATATAACCCGGAAGGCGCTATAGAGCGTAACTATCCAAAGCTGACCCAAGCTGAATTATCGCATAAGGTTGGAGGAGAATGGAAAGAAAGAGAATATATAGGTGGTGAATTCAAAAATGTGAATTTTTTGAGGGTTCCCGATGAGCATAAGGATCATTCGTGGTATCTCCGCTATGAGGGTCCTGGTTGGGAATCGGACAAAGTGGGATATCGTTTCTATCTTGATCAAAGAAATGCAACTGATGTTTTTGGAAAAAAAGTAACAGAACCAGTCCTTCAAAATGTAGGACTAGATGGATTTGACTCCTACCATGAATTAGAGGATTGGGGAATGGATGTTATGAAGGTAGGTGGTTCACTTGGTGTTGGTTCAATTGGCATGTTTGTAGATAGTGTAGCCCATCGAGTAGAGTTTACCGATAGCGTTACAGCTCTTATTGAATCAAATGGCGCTATCTTTTCATCAATTGTTACAAATTACTACGGCTGGAAGACTCCGGTAGACTCAGTAGATCTAGAGTCACAAATATCAATACATGCTGGATCACGAATTACTCACCAGGTACTTAACTTGACTCATGACACTGAGTTTATATGCACCGGTGTTGCGAAGGACAAAAACGGTGAATTGTTAATCAAGGCGCCAACTGATAATAATTTTGGGTACATCGCCTCATTTGGTCAGTATAGTCTTAACAATGATAATCTTGGTGTGGCGGTTCTTTTTGATAAAAATAGCTTTATAGAGTTCACGGAAGATCAATATAGTCATATTGTAAGGCTAAATTCTGACAGCGGTGTGGTAGAATACGATTTTCTTGCTACTTGGGAAGGTGAGCCGGGAGGAATTAAGACTAAGACTGAATTCATTGATTATCTGGAAGCAACCGCTGTTGAGCTTGCAAACCCCGTGATAACTAATATTAATTAATCGCGAGTACATAAAGCATTCTAAAATGGTTCAGCTCTACATAATACTAAGTATTCTTATTGGTTCAACCTTTGGTTTTCAAAATGACCCTATAACTCTTTATCTAATTGGTGATTCTACCATGTCAGTTAAGGAAATTAAAGCATATCCTGAAACTGGCTGGGGAATGCCTTTTGCCTATTTCTTTGACTCTTCTGTAAAAGTTGACAATCGAGCCAAAAACGGTAGAAGCACCAAATCTTTCATCGCTGAAAAACGATGGGATGGCGTTCTCAAGACTTTGGCTCCGGGTGATTATGTAATAATACAATTCGGACACAACGACGAATCAATTACAAAAAAGGAACGATATGCCACCCCAGAGCAATACCAGGCAAATCTGGTAATGTTTATTAAACAGACAAGAGAGAAAGGTGCAACGCCAATCCTTATGACACCGGTGGGAAGGAGAAGGTTTGACGAAGCAGGGAACGTTAGAAAATCGCATCCGGAATACTCACCGCTGGTCCGTAAGGTGGCAAAGGAACAGCAGGTAGCCTTTATCGATCTTGATCTTCTCAGTCAGGAGATCTACCAGGAGTTCGGTAAGGATAATTCGAGGTTGCTATTCTTACAACTGAAGCCTGGAGAACACCCGAATTATCCAGATGGCATTGAAGATAATACACATTTTAATGAATTAGGAGCCCGAATAATCGCTCAAGCTGTGCTTAGGGAAATCAAAAATCTTGACTTGGAGTTGGCTAACCGAGTAGTTGTTCCTCGAAAGAAATAGAAACCATGACAATTGATAATATTGGAAGAATTGTAACTTCCTGCCTGCTAACCCTTCTACTGACTAGCTGCGCGAAACACCAGGATAATACCAGAGAGAAGCTTGTTGTGGCCAAGGATGGCAGTGGTGATTTTACAACTGTTCAGGCAGCTTTTGATGCTGTTCCTTCTGACAATCAGGCTCCTGTAACGATCTTTATCAAGAACGGCACTTACAAGGAGCGCTTAGTTTTAGACACCAGGAAAGATTTCGTCAATCTAAAAGGCGAAAGTAAAGAGGGGACTATCCTGACCTATAACAACCACGCCGGAATGATCATGGATAATGGTGATACGATTAATACCTGGAATTCGGCCAGCTTCTTTATTTACGCTAATGATTTCAGTGCAGATAACATAACATTTCAAAATAATGCCGGATTTACCGCTGGTCAGGCCGTGGCGGTTTTTGCCCACGGGGATAGATTAAAATTTACCAATTGTAATTTTATTGGCTTCCAGGATGTGTTGTTCCTCAGTGGACCGGGTAGTAGGCAATACTTTGAAAATTGCTACATTGAGGGGACGACTGACTTTATTTTCGGTCCTTCTACTGCCGTTTTTCAATCATGCCATATACACAGTAAGAAAAAATCACATGTTACAGCGGCATCTACGCCAAGGGAGGTTAAATATGGATTTGTATTCTTTGATTGTAAACTCACAGGTGATGAAAACCTGAAGGGAGTTTCGTTAGGCAGGCCCTGGACACCTTACGCCTCCGTTACATACATCCGATGTGAAATCGGCAGGCATATCAGTAAAGATGGCTGGAACAATTGGCGGAATCCGGCGAATGAAGAAACAGCTCGCTATGCCGAGTATAAGAGTTTTGGTGAAGGGGCACATGTCAGCGACAGATTATCGTGGATAAAACAATTAGATGATCAGAAAGTTAAACAATATACCATCGAGAACATCTTCCTGAATTGGGATACTAAGTTATGAGGCCGGCCTTAGTTCTATTTATAACTCTTCTGTTCGTCCATCAGGCACTGGCACAACTTTCTAATGTTTGGGTAGCTGATCAAGGAAACGGAAGATATATTAATCCGATCATTCATGCAGATTATTCTGACCCTGACGTTTGCCGTGTCGGAGATGATTATTATATGGTTTCATCAAGCTTTAATACTGTCCCGGGGCTACCGATCCTGCATTCAAAAGACTTGGTAAACTGGAAATTGATTGGCCATGCTTTGGACAAATTAATACCCGAGGATCACTTTTCGAAGGTGCAACACGGTAATGGTGTTTGGGCGCCATCCATTCGCTATCATAATGATCAATTTTGGATTTATTACCCCGATCCTGATTTTGGTATTTATCTTACTAAAGCTAAAGATCCAGCTGGTCCATGGACAGAACCCATTCTTGTTGCGGCAGGGAAAGGTTTAATTGATCCATGCCCTCTATTTGACGATGATGGAAGAAACTACCTTGTTCATGCCTTCGCCGGCAGCCGAGCCAGTATTAAAAGTGTTATAGTTATAAAGGAGCTCAGTTCCGATGGTTCCAAGGTAATATCAGAGGGCAAAATCGTTTACGATGGACATGAGATAGACCCGACGATAGAAGGTCCGAAATTTTATAAAAGGAATGGTTACTACTACATTTTTGCTCCGGCTGGCGGTGTAAAAACAGGGTGGCAAACGGTATTGAGATCAAAAGAAATTTATGGTTCTTATGAGCGTAAGATTGTCATGGAACAGGGTTCTACAAAAATAAATGGTCCCCATCAGGGAGCCTGGATTGATACTCCAAAAGGCGAAGATTGGTTCATTCATTTTCAGGACAAAGGCGCGTATGGCAGGATTGTTCATCTACAACCAATGAAATGGGATGGAGACTGGCCCGTAATTGGTTTTGATGAGAACAAAGATGGAATAGGTGAACCTATTCTACAACATAAAAAACCAATCAAAGGAAGTTATCTAAGCACGCCTGTTGATACTGATGATTTCAATACGTTGAATCTTGGATTACAATGGCAATGGCAGGCTAACCCAAAACCTAAATGGTATTATATGTTTCCTGCGAATGGTGTGCTACGTTTATATTCTCAGTTTATTGAAGATGAGCGTAATTATTGGACAATGCCTAATTTATTGCTTCAAAAGTTACCGGCCGACGAGTTCATCGCGACAACGAAAATCAATTTTAATCCTAATCCAGAGCTCAATGATGAAAAAATTGGTTTTATTTTACTTGGTCAACACTATGGCGCTATTACCGTAACTAAGACATCGGAAGGCCTTTTTGTTTTACTCGAAGAAGGCAATTCAGAAGATGGAGTCCGTGTGATTAATAGAGCTGCAATAAATGCAAGTGAATTTTACTTAAGAGTTACAATGCGAAAAGGAAGCATCTACCATTTTTCATTCAGTACCGACAACAACCATTTTATAGATTTTAAAGAGGAGTTTATCGCAACACCGGGTAAATGGATAGGTGCCAAACTGGGATTCTTCTGTATTCGAAAAAGTGCAACAAACGACTCGGGGTTTGCCGATATAGACTGGTTGAGATTTGAACCGTTATCAACCAACTAACCAATGGTTCTCTACAAAGAAACTCCTCGTTTCCATGGTATAAAATCAATTTGATTTAACTCCATTGCTTTAGTCTTGACATTTCCATTGGCCACCTCAATAATATAATCGAACATCTCCTCGCCTACCTGCTCAATTGTTTTAGTACCTTCGATCACCTCCCCTGCGTTTACATCAATAATATCAGGCATTTTTTCAGCAAGCCTGGTATTTGATGAAATCTTAACTACCGGTGCAACAGGGTTGCCCGTTGGAGTACCCAGTCCTGTAGTAAATAGTATTATTGATGCTCCAGATCCCGCCATGGCGGTAGTACTTTCTACATCGTTCCCGGGCGTACAAAGTAGATTGAGACCCGGTTTTGTTACATACTCTCCATAGTCTAGTACATCATTAATGGGTGAAGTCCCACCTTTCTTGGCTGCACCGGCTGACTTCATAGCATCAGTAATTAAGCCATCTTTAATATTACCTGGAGATGGATTCATATCGAATCCTGAACCGGCAGCTACTGCAGCCGAAGAATATGCTCGCATAAGTTCGACGAACTTCTCAGCAGATTTGTTATCTGTAGTTCGATTTATCAATTCCTGTTCTACACCACAGAGTTCAGGAAACTCAGACAAGATAGAAGACCCACCTAAAGCAGAAAGGAGATCAGACACATGACCGACTGCAGGGTTTGCCGAAATGCCAGAGAAACCATCCGAGCCACCACATTCTAACCCAATCTTCAGTTTGCTTAATGGAGCCGGTTTTCTGGTAAGTTTGTTAGCCTCAGTTAAGCCAATAAAGGTTTTCTGAATTGCTTTGGTTAACAATTCCTCTTCCGTACCTTCCTTTTGCTGCTCCAGAATATAAACAGGCTTGGTGAGATCGGGATTTAATTTATTTAGCTTCGAGCGCAAGATTTCGGGCTGAGCATTCTGACATCCAAGACTAAGCACAGTTGCCCCTGCTACATTAGGATTATTAATATAGCCTGCAATAAGTGCACATAGAGTCTCCGAATCCTGTCGAATACCACCACAGCCACCTTCATGTGTTAAAAACTGAACTCCATCAATGTTCTCAAATATTGGTGCGCCAGATTTTGACTCACCAGCCTTGAAACTATGCGTTTTTATTTGATCTTCTTTACCGTCTATTAAAATATCAACCAGCTCCTTAACATACAGTTTGTATGGATTCACTTTCCCAAAGCCCAACGCATCTTCAAACGCTTCTCGCATCACATTAATATTTCTGTTTTCACAAAAGACAAGCGGAACTACCAGCCAGTAGTTCGCAACACCAACCTGACCATCCTCTCTATGGTAGCCATTAAAGGTCATACTGCTGTACTTGCTCACATCAGGTGGAGTCCAGTTAAGGGCATCCTTTTTTTCGGTATAACTAGCCGTTTCGTGATGCACATTTTCGGTTGTTAAGGCTGCTCCGGGAAGTATTTGCTGGCTTGCTTTGCCTACCAAAATCCCATACATTTTAATCTCATCACCTACTTCAAAGAGCTTTTCAGCAAATTTGTGTTTGGCCTGAATTGAATCGACCAAATTAATCGATACCTCACCATATTTTATCGTTTCTCCTTCATGGAGGTCAGCCAAGGCTACAAAAACATTGTCTTCAGGGTGAATCTTCAAAAATTTACTCATTGTTTAAATATTTTTTACTATCTTGTGCAATCGATTGCGCAAGATAACTATAATTTTGCAATGCCGAAACCTAAACACAGTAATTAAATCGAAATAAAGAATCACAGTAGTTAATTTTCAAGTATTAAATGTATGGAAAACCTTAACACAAATCCAACTAATTCACAGCCAATAGGCACTTTTCGCTATAGAATATTAGCCCTGCTATTTCTTGCAACAACCATTAACTACTTCGATCGAAGTATTATGAGTGTACTAGCACCAGACTTAAAAATTTGGTTTGGCTGGGATAACCAAGACTATGCTAATGTACTTGTTTCATTTCAGGTCGCATATGCCATAGGTCTTTTTACCATGGGGGGCATAATCGATAGACTGGGCACAAAAAAAGGATATGTTCTAGCGATTGGGCTGTGGAGTTTCTTCGGAATGCTTCATGCAACAATTGGTCGCGGTTTTAGCTTCATCGGATTTGTATTGGCAAGATTTGGACTTGGTTTTGGAGAATCAGGTAACTTCCCGGCTGCCATTAAAACTACCGCTGAATGGTTTCCTAAAAAGGACCGTGCTTTTGCCACGGGAATATTTAATGCTGCAACTAGTATCGGTGCAATAGCCGCTCCATTTGTTGTTGGAGCGATTGTTTACTGGAGTGGTGGTGATCGTGGCGAAGGGACCTTAACCAATTGGCGAATCCCGTTCTTAATTACCGGGGCACTAAGCTCGTTATGGGTGTTCCTGTGGTGGAAAACTTACAAGAAACCTGAAGAACACCCCAAGCTTACGAAAGAAGAGCTCGAATATATCAATAGTGACTCAGAGGTAGAGTCGACTGAAAAATTGCCATGGACGAGAGTTTTTCCAAAAAAGCAAACCTGGGCCTTTTCTTTGGCTAAGGTCACTGATGCTGTATGGTGGTTTTACCTCTTCTGGGGTGCCATATTTCTTGCTGATAATTTTGGAGTTAAGATTAAGGAAATGGGCTTACCTTTCCTTATTATCTATATTTTAGCTGATTTTGGTAGCATTTTTGGCGGATGGCTCTCAGGGGCCTTTATAAAAAGAGGGTGGTCTATTAATAAGGCTCGAAAGCTAACTTTATTAATCTGTGCCATTGTAATCCTACCCGTTGCTTTTGTTGCGATAACTGATTCTAAGTGGCTTGCAGTATTTCTAATCGGCCTCGGCGCCGCAGGTCATCAAGCATGGTCAGCTAACATCTTCACACTGGCATCTGATGTATTCCCTAAAAAAGCCACGGCATCTGTGGTCGGTATTGGAGGAATGGTTGGCGCAGTAGCCGGAATTATCAGCAATGTTATTCTGGGCTCTGTGCTTGACAATGCCGGTAATACGGGATTTTTCTGGGCTTTCCTTGTAGCTGGTTCATGTTATTTGGTCATTCTAGGCCTGGTTCATCTAATTATGCCAAAAATGACGCCATTAGATGAAAACCTGGTTGAAATCAGTAAATAAACCCATACACTGATGGGTTATGAAGAGTAATATATTGATGAAATTTTTAGTGACACTAAACAAACATTGAAGTTTATGAAAAAAGTATGGGCCGTATTATTTCTTATTATTGCAATCTCCTGTACTAATGACAACAGAGAGACTGCCCAGACCAACTCTGGATTCTATTCGAATATTGAATTTGAAATGGCTATTATACCGGAGCCAGTAATCCCAAACAACACAGTGAATATTCTAGACTTCGGAGCAGTCAGTGGGGGGAATGTAATGAATACGCAAGCATTTGCAGATGCCATAGCGGCGGTTTCAACTAAAGGTGGAGGGAAAGTTATAATTCCGTCAGGCGTATGGTTAACGGGCCCAATCACTCTTAAGAGTAATCTAGAATTACATGCCGAAGCCGGAGCCGTAATTAAGTTTTCAACAGATAAGGATCTCTACCCGATAATCGAAACAAGCTTCGAAGGTCTAAACACGTGGCGGTGTCTCTCCCCTATTTATGGTAAAAATCTTGAAAACATAGCCTTTACCGGTAAAGGAATTTGGGATGGCTCAGGAGAAGTTTGGCGGATGGTTAAAAGAGGAAAAGTAACTGATAGCCAGTGGAAAAAATTTGTTAAATCCGGCGGTGTAGTCGATGAGAACAACAAAGTCTGGTACCCATCTGAACAGTACAAAAAAGGTGATCAAAATGCCGAGCTCAATGTAAGAACAGATTTATCAACTAAGGAAGATTTTGAAAGCATCAAAGACTTTCTAAGGCCTGTGATGGTTAGTATTCAGAACAGTAAACGGGTGATGTTTGATGGCCCAACTTTTCAAAATTCTCCAGCATGGAATATTCATCCCTTAATGGTTGAAGACCTTATTGTTAGAAACATAACCGTTAGAAATCCATATTTCTCCCAAAATGGCGATGGTATCGATATTGAGTCGTGTAAAAATGTACTTCTTGAAAATTCGAGCTTTGATGTGGGCGATGATGCCATCTGTATTAAGTCTGGGAAAGACAAGGATGGACGTGATCGTGGCGTGCCAAGCGAAAATTTAATTATCAGAAACAATGTAGTCTACCACGGACATGGTGGAGTTACGGTTGGTAGTGAAATGTCGGGTGGGGTGAAAAACATGCATGTTTCGAATTGCACTTTTATGGGCACTGATGTAGGTCTTCGTTTTAAAAGCAAACGCGGTAGAGGTGGGGTTGTAGAGAATATTTTTATTTCAAAAATCCAGATGACCGATATTCCAACAAATGCCATCTCTTTCAACTTATACTATGGTGGTAAGTCAGTAGCAGAAATGATGGCAAGCGGAGGAATGCAAACTAGTGATGAAGGAACTGAGGTTACAGAAGAAACCCCTCAATTTAAGAATATTAAAATTGAGGATATAGTTATCGAAGGAGCCTATCAGGCAATATTCCTTCAGGGCTTACCTGAGATGAATTTAGAAAATGTGAAGATTAGCAACCTTCGAGCTATAGCGGATAATGGAGTTACTATAATTGATGCAAGTGGGGTTGAGATGAACGATATTAAAATTGAAACACCTAACCCCAACGTTTTCACTATATATAATAGCAAAGAAATTAAGTTTAGCAATATTGAGTTGAATTCAGCTTCTTCGATGGCGATAAGAATAAATGGTGCCCTATGCGAAAAGATTGATTTTGGAAATACTGTTGACCTTAAAGAAAGAACTGAGATTGGTTCCGAAGTACCGAATGATGCTGTAGGGTTTTAGATAAACAGCCCCGATGAATAGACTATTTCTGTTTTTAGCTCTAATTCTTTTTGCGGTTACGCTGTTTGCACAGCATCCAGTGCCGATTAAGCCAAGAATTCTTATTAGCTCTGATATTGGAGGTACAGACCCGGATGACAATCAATCTATGGCACATCTGCTCATGTACGCCGATAGGTTTGACATTGAAGGACTTGTATCTTCACCTTCCTATGGTGCGGGCAATAAAAATGAAATTCTTCGAATGATTAATCTATATGAGAAGGATTTACCAAAACTAAAAGCGCATAAAAATGGCTTCCCTTCAGCCGAATATTTACGTTCTGTAACTAAACAAGGACGCCATGGAAATGCACCATACAAAGGATATACCGAGGCAAGCGAGGGGTCAGATTGGATCATAACCTGTGCCAACAAAAAAGCTTCTCAACCCCTATGGGTGTTGGTTTGGGGCGGACTTGAAGACTTAGCCCAAGCTTTGCACGACGAACCTGAAATAGCCAGTAAAATCAGAGTATACTGGATTGGTGGACCTAATAAAAAATGGAGTGCAAACGCCTACGCTTATATCGTTGAACATTTCCCTAACCTCTGGTTTATTGAGGTTAATTCCTCCTACTACGGCTTCTTCTCGAATAGTGAGATTGATAAAGTAAGTCCTTCAAACTACTATGATAGCTACATTAATAAAGCAGGCTATTTAGGTGAAGATTTTATAAATTATTATGGTGGTGAGATAAAAATGGGTGACACCCCTTCGCTCCTATATATGATGGATGGCGATCCTAATAACCCGGAAAAGGAAAGTTGGGGTGGTAGTTTTGAAAAAATTAGTTTTAGTCCCAGGATTATCTTTAATAGCCCTACAAGTATAGAAGATTCAGTTGCCTTTTGCTCCACACTAGAATTTAACCTCAGCGGACCTCAAATTAACATTCCATCTGACTCAATCTGCTTTTGGATGGAAGTTCCATATAGTAAGTCTGTACAAAAATGGCCAGGATACTATCTGGGAAATGGAAAGTACATAGTTAGATATAATCCAAAAAAGGCTGAAATATTGAGCTATCGGTTTACCTCCCAAATTTCTGCTATAGATGGACTTGAAGGTAAAATTGTAATCGAAAATTCATGGCCCGGAAAAAGGCATAAGACCGATTATCCGCTCGGTAATAATTGGTATTCGGACAAAGCCTCGCCAGAGCTTTATGATGGCAAAATACAAGGCGGTAAAACCATATCGAAATGGCGAAATGATGCATTAGCAGATTGGGCGATCCGCTGGAGTTGGCTTAAGTAATGAATAAAAAGTAATGGATTATGAAAAACCAAATTCTCTTATGCCTCCTTTTATTGCTTGCCACGCAAAATGTACTTGCTCAAAATGAAGAAATAAAGCCACGTATTATTGTAACCTCGGACGGAGAAATAGATGATGAGTGTTCCATGGTACGATTTTTACTTTATGCTAACGAGTTCGACATAGAGGGCATTATTACGTCAAGCTCTCAATACCATTGGCATGGGCATAAATGGGCCGGAGATGACTGGCTTGATCCGTATCTTGATGCCTATGAAAAAGTATATCCGAATCTGATTAAACACAGTAAGGAGTATCCATCACCAGAATACTTAAAATCTATTGCATTTCTTGGCAACGTTGAAACCGAGGGTGAAATGGATTCTATTACTCCGGGATCCCAACATATTGTCAAAGTTCTCCTTGACGAATCAGACAACCAGCCCATCTGGCTTCAGGCGTGGGGCGGCACCAATACTATAGCTCGGGCTTTGAAAACCATCGAGGAAGAGCATCCGGATAAAATGCAGTATGTGGCTGAAAAGCTCCGTTTTTTCTTCATATGGGAACAGGATTCCACTTATCAAGCCTATATCAGACCACATTGGGGAAAGTATAATATTATGACAATCATTTCTGATCAGTTTGAGGCCATTGCCTATCGTTGGAAAGACTGTCAGCCTGAAGAAATGCATCAATATTATGTCGGATCCTGGATGAAGGAAAATATCCTTGAAGACCATGGCGTATTAAGCGCTCTTTATAAAGCACACGCAGAAGGAGATAAAAGATTTGATGAGGGAGATTTTCGATCAGAGGGAGATTCACCTGCTTTTATGCATCAAATCAATGTTGGCTTACGTAACCTGGACTCACCTGATTGGGGTGGCTGGGGTGGTCGATATAAACTGGTACGTGATAATACCTGGCTCGATCCGGTTCCTGTTGAAGGATATGAATATCCTGAAGGGCGTTGGTATACAAGTTCGGCATGGGGCAGAAATAGCTCCAGAAAGGGGGCAACCGTTCTTAATAATGAGCAGCATAAAGAGTACTTTAAACCCATATGGCGTTGGTCGGATGCATTTCAAAATGACTTTGCAGCGAGAGCAGATTGGTCTGTTAAATCCTATGAGGAGGCAAACCATGAGCCAATTGTGAAATTAAAGCAGGCGTTGAATATGACTGCAAAACCTGGTTCAAAAATTAAGCTGAGTGCGAAGGGAACACATGATCCGGATGGTGATGAGCTAATTTACAGTTGGTGGCAATATCAAGAAGTGGATACTTACAAAGGTTCCGTTCAAATTGATAATGCTCAAAATCAAAGCATTTCTTTAATAATACCTGATGATGCGATTCCAGGGGAAACCATCCATATTATTTGTGAAGTAAAGGATAATGGTTCGCCTCAGTTGACCAGATATCAGCGTGTTATTATTCAGATAAATCCATAAATTCACCAGCTCTCTCAACCAAATGATGGGCAATTTAAAATTATTGAGAAATGAAAGAATTGAATTGGGGCATAATCGGTACGGGAGATGTCACTGAAAAGAAAAGTGGCCCGGGCCTCTATAAGGCTGAGCATTCTAATCTTCTAGCTGTATTTAATCGAACATATACCAAAGCTTTAGATTATGCTAACCGGCATAATGTTGCAAGAGTTTATGAAACGGCTGCAGGGTTGCTTAATGATAAAGAAATTGATGTAGTCTACATCGCCACACCGCCTGATTCTCATAAGGCTTATGCTATCGAAGCTTTAAGAGCAAAAAAAATACCCTATATAGAGAAACCGCTGGCGTTGAACTTTAGTGAAGCCACGGAGATTAAGCGATTATCTGAAAAACTAAATATACCTGTATATGTAGCGTTTTACCGACGTGGACTAGAGAAGTTTATATCCATCAAAAGAATGCTTGATAAAAGAGTAATTGGCGACATAAGGTATATAACTGTTACACAGACAGCTCCTGTAGCACCTGAGTTCTTGAACGAATCCAGCCTGCCGTGGCGTGTGATCCCCGAAATTTCGGGTGGTGGGTTGTTTTTGGATATTGGCAGCCATGTGTTGGATTGTTTAATGATGTTCTTCGGTGAACTGGAGACTATGAATGGTTTAGCAGATAATATTGGCGGCCACTATCCCGCCGAAGACACAATAATGGCAACATTTAAATTTAAGAATGGTATTAGTGGTACCGGTACATGGTGTTTTGCGGCGGATGAAACTAAGAATGAAGTAGAAATCGTCGGGAGTAAAGGCAGGATTATCTACGATGCACTATCGGTGAAAAGATATAAAGTGATTGCAGATGGACAAGAAGCAACTTATGAGTTTGATGAGCCTGAACATATTGCCATGCCATACCAGGTCTCCATTATTAACGAGATATTAGGTAAAGAAAAGAGCAATGCCAATTTTGCTCATGCGGTTAACCTGATGAAAATGACGGATCGCATCCTACAACCTTATTATAACAAACTGTAATTCATTGAGAAGTACAATGAATAGCCTTAAACAGGCTTTACAAATGAGAATAAATCAGTAGTTCGGCTCTGGGTACGAAGCGAAGCGGAGTACGCAGGAAAGGTTAGCGCAAGCTAGCCTTTTTTTGTTTGAGCAAAGCGAAAACAACTAGCCGGAGAGTTTATCCGCCAACCCACGGGGATCTGGGTACTAAGACGGTCAATCTCTTAATTTAGAGGAGCTTATTTACAAATCACATTTTCTAATGACCTAGATCATTGGACTAGA
>CBDUMS010000088.1:0-14646 GCA_965368405.1 uncultured Cyclobacteriaceae bacterium | reverse complement strand
ACAAGTAACACACTCGATGCAGCCATCAAAGAGTATTTCAATAGCAATTACTCGAGTAAAATCAATCGTAGTAATGACATGACTCTTTCATGGATTACAGACGAAAGTACTGGAACACCCGTACTTAAATTCGCCATTTGGAATTTAAACTCCCGAGAGCTTATCTATAAAGGTTCAGCTATTAGAGGGAAAGTTGATTGGCTCGATGCTAAGACAATTATTGTGGATGATTATCCGGGAATTATTAGGGATGATTCACCGTTGTATAGATACAAAATCAATGTTCTGACCAAAGTGAAGACAATTCTAAATGAGAACAATGCATTCTAAGCGCCTTATTCTACTTCAATTACTATTATTTGGAATTATCAGCTGTTCTGATACAGACCAAAATACTCGTACAAAAGAGCAACACGATATAGCTTATGATCAGATAAAAAAGGCTGATAACCCTGATCAATATCTTAAACTTAATGAGGAATTGCGCACTAAATCGGGTGATAGCAGGCCAGCGTATCCAGTAGGCTATCGACAGAAGGAACTTGAGAAAGCGAATAATGCTAGTCGAAGTTTAAGACTTAGTGAATCCTATGAGTTCATTGAACGCGGACCAGGCAATGTACCTGGCCGAACCAGAGGCTTAGTAATTGATCCTGATGACAATACTCATCGAACCTGGTATGCAGGAGGTGTAGGTGGCGGTATCTGGAAGACCACCGATGGTGGTCAAAACTGGGTCAACAAAAGCCCCGATATTCCGAACCTCTCTATTTCATGGATTGTCATGGCGGAATCTAATCGTGATGTCATGTACGCAGGTACAGGTGAGGGCTGGGGTAGAAACTTTAGTTTTATTAAGGGGAATGGAATTATTAAATCAACAGATAGAGGTGAGACCTGGGTGCCTCTGGCATCAACAACTGAAAATCCTGATTTTGAGATTGTTAATAGGCTTGTTGTTGATCCAGCAAATGAAAACATAGTGCTAGCGGCGACTAGTACCGATCTGCGGTATAACCCAACACAAGGATCAGGGATTTTTAAATCGATTGATGGCGGTATTTCTTGGCAGCAGAAGCATCAAAGTCAGAGCTATGTACATCAGATTGTTGCAGACCCCAGCGACTTCAATATCCTTTATGCTGCCATTGATGAGGTTGGTGTTATAAAATCATTAGACGCGGGTGAAACGTGGAGTGACTTCAGTAATGGTTTAAGCCCTTCAGGAAGAATAGAAATTGCAGTAAGTCCTGTGAACCCTTCAAGATTATACGCCTCAGTTCAAGGTGATTTAAGTGGAACAGGTTCGGATCTTTATTTCACGAGCGATGCTGCCGCAACCTGGGATATAACAATAAATCAGGATGGTGAGAACATCGATTTTCTCGGTGGACAAGGCTGGTATGACAACACTATTTTGGCCCATCCTTTCGAGCTTGATGAGGTCTACGTTGGGGGAGTCAATCTCTGGAAATTTGAGGTGAGCTCTGCTACAGAAAACCTTGGTAAACGCTTTGCCGGTGCAGAGGAGATAGACATAGAATCATTCTTTAGTCTAAATCCGTTTAACTCTGGGGTATACTACAACAGTAAAATTGCTATTGGCGAAGAAGCTCCTGAAGATTTTGTTTCAGTAGAAATTCGTTTTGGGCCAGATGGTGAAGGCGGAATTTTGCAGCAAAAAGCACATCGGTTTACGGTTCCCGATGGTCGAGGTTCAGGTGTAGCCCCGAATGAATATTCCTATGAGGACTATGTAGATGTTCCCTTTCAGATTTGGGACATTGAAAACAATCGTCAGCTTATGGTTTCATTCCGCGATCAGCAAAAGGATATTATTTTTAATCTCCTGACTTTCAATGCTGAAAATTCGAGCTGGGAAACAAATTCGCGCGAATACCTATTCATTAGTAATGTAACTTACGATGAGACTGCTCCGGATCCGAATATAGCTCTGGATGGAGGTCATGAATTTCGTAATTTATTCTTTTTGTGGCCATTTTTGCCCGAGACTGGTGTTTGGGAGCCTGAAAACTTTCCTACATCATTATTCCGAATACGCTATGAAGAGGTAATTGGCAAGGGAGCAACAATAACTTCAATTGCCGATGCTTACGGTCAATATGGAGGCAATAACAGCTTCTCGCAGACTACCGGCTCTACTGTAGCCATTGGCGTTCATCCGGATCATCATAATATCGTTCCCATTATCCACGACCCTATTAACAAGACTTTTCAGCTAGTTATTGCTAATGATGGTGGCCTTTATAGCTCAAATATTGCCGCTAATCCTGGCATTTTCGATGGTGCCTGGACCTATGCAGGTAACGGCTACAATACCTCGCAATTTTATGCGGTAGATAAAGCACCTGGAGAAAGTCGATATGCGGGTGGCTTACAGGACAATGGCACATGGATGAGTTCACCCAATAGCGAAGGTTCGGCAACTGCAAGGTACCGCAGAGTAAACGGTGGAGATGGTTTTGGAACGGCATGGAACTATCGGGATAAAAACCTATTGCTCTCAACCATCTACAATAACAGAATAGAAAAGTCAACCAATGAAGGAGCATCATCAGCACAAAGCACAAGTGGATTAGACGATGTTGGAGCCGGATTTGGTCCTTTTGTGACAGAGCTCGAGAATATTCATTCCGACCCAGATGTGGTATTTACCGCAGGTATAAGTGGTATTTGGCGAAGTGATGACTTTGCCGATAGTTGGTCACTGGCACCCATTACGCAGCAGTGGGGATTGTATTCAACTATGCTAGTGCGGATATCGCAGGCCAATTCTCATTTCGTCTGGGCAGGGGCTAGTATGACAACTACGAGCAACTTAGCATTGCATATTTCTACCGACGAAGGAAAAAGCTTTAACCCTGTTAGTATTTATGAAAAAGATTTGGGCAGGCTCTCGGGTCTCGCTACCCACCCTACCCTCGATTCTACTGCTTTTGCACTTTTTTCCTTTGCCAAAAATCCTAAAATTGTACGTACCGACGACCTTGGAGAGACATGGCATGACATATCTGGCTTTGAAAACGACATTAGTAGTCGAGGTTTTCCAGATGTCGCCGTACGAGATTTAATCGTTATGCCCTACGATACGGCAATAATGTGGGCAGGTACTGAGATAGGTATATTTGAATCCCTAGATGCGGGTGCCAACTGGCATCCCTTACCCGGTAGTCTTCCTGCTGTTCCAGTTATGGACATGAAAATCGTTGATCAGGAAGTAGTTCTTGGAACACACGGTCGTGGTATATGGAGCGTTGAAATAGCAGAACTTGATGAACATGTTTATCTACCCACTATAATATCTGCAACACCTTCTTTAAATGATAATCTTACCCTCGATGTACGGTTTGAAGATGATTTTGATTCAACTATTGTTTATGTTGATGGCGTTCGAAGTGCTAGATATGAAGCGAACAGTGAAAGAGGAATCCTAAAATTAAGCACGGAATTTTCTGCTTCTAACGCGGGAATCGCGCATGTGCGATCCTACAGAAAGGGAAGACCTTTTGTTTCTCACAGGTTTGAATTCAACCTATTCGAATTCGCCGACGTCGTTGACAGCTATGAAAACGACTTTGAAGGTAGTAATGAAGACTTTTCTGGTAACGGTTTCAGTATTCGATTTTTCGATAGCTTTACTGGGCAGGCTATTCACTCTAATCATAATTATGAGCAAAATACTACCTACCAGTTTATCTTAAAATCACCTATTCGTGTTAAATCGACTAATGCTTATATCAATTTCGATGAAGTTGTATTGGTAGAGCGAGGTGAGACTGGAGCAATGCCCGGAAGTGATGAATTTAAGGATTTCGTAGTTGTTCAGGGCTCCTTAGACGGTGTAAATTGGATCAATCTAATTGATGAGTATGATTCAAACAACAAGCAATTATGGAAGGCGAATTTTAGCCCTATTGTACCCGGAAGTAAAGATTTATTTCTTTTTAGAGCGATTAATATTCTCGACACTTTTAATGAAGGCGACGAGATTTTAATCCGTTTTTTGCTTTCCTCCGACCTAGATATTAATGGCTGGGGATGGGCAATTGACAATTTGAAAATCCAAACCGAGTCTGTTATTGCCAGCATTTCTGAAGCAGTACCATTTCCCGCGTATCAGATATATCCAAATCCGGTTGCGACGAATAGCTTTAACGTTATTGGCTTAAAGGGCACACCGGTAAATCAACTTAACCTATATAGTAGTTCCGGCAAATTCGAACTCAGCATTCCCATAAACGGCGAAATCAAGGATGAAATTAGTTTGCCACCAAATCTCAAAAATGGCCTTTATTTTATTGTAATTGAAGAGCCTAATAGATCGCTAACCTATAAGCTGATAATTGATCGTTAATATCATATAAATCTGTTTATTTTGCGTAAAATTTTAGTTAATCAGAGGAGAATTAAATAAATATGGATATCACCAAAGAATTAGTTTTAGAAGCACTTTCGACTGTAAACGACCCGGACTTACATAAAGATCTCGTAACCCTGGGCATGATCGATAACATTAAGATCGACAACCGATCGTTAGCATTTGAAGTGGTGCTCACTACTCCGGCGTGCCCCTTGAAAGAGATTATCCGAAAAGATTGTGAAAATGCTATCCATGAAAAGCTTGGTGAAGATGTAGATATTCAATTAACCTTTGGCTCCTCGGTTACAACTACACGATTATCTGGTGCTGATTTATTGCCGGGTGTAAAGAATATCGTTGCCGTTGCCAGTGGTAAAGGCGGAGTAGGTAAATCTACCGTAACAGCTAATCTTGCTGTTGCCCTTGCCCGCTCTGGTGCTAAAGTTGCCATTATCGATGCCGATATTTATGGCCCATCGATGCCAACCATGTTCAATTGCGAAAACGAAAAGCCAAAGGTGTCTGATGTAAATGGCAAATCTATGATAAGCCCTATCGAACAGTATGGTGTAAAAATATTATCTATTGGTTTCCTTGCCCCAACGGATGGTGCAATTGTGTGGCGCGGTCCTATGGCGACATCGGCCTTAAAACAATTTATTACCGATGCCGATTGGGGCGAACTCGATTATATGCTAATTGATTTACCTCCAGGAACCAGCGACATTCACTTGACACTAGTGCAAACTGTGCCCGTAACAGGTGCGATTATCGTAACTACGCCACAAAAAGTTGCACTCGCCGATGCCCGTCGTGGTTTACATATGTTTAGCCAGGGAGGCATCGAAGTTCCTGTGCTCGGTATAGTAGAAAACATGGCTTACTTCACGCCAGAAGAATTACCTGAGAACAAATACTATATATTCGGTGAAGGTGGTGGTAAAGATTTGGCTAAAGAAAAAGGTTTGCCACTACTTGGCGAAATCCCTCTTGTCCAAAACATTAGAGAAAGTGGCGACAGTGGTCATCCTGCTGCACTGAAAGAAGGAATATTGGCCGACTCGTTTAAAGCCTTAGCCGAAAATCTTGCCAGTCAAGTGGCCATAAGGAATGCTACAAAGGATAAAACGCAGATTGTAGAAATAACCCGAGGCGTATAGAGCCGTGCACTAAGCCTTTATAGGCTCTTGCTCGTTACTAATCTGACGGATACTCATTACTTTTGGAATCACTAACTGTAAGATTGTTCTTCTATACTAATATCATGGATTTGATGTTACATATAGTAGTTTGACAGTATTTACGAGTAATTGCTGAAAAGTAGAGAAGTAAGGTGCAAAGGATTTTTGGTATTATAGTTCTGGTATTGATTAGCTCAAGCTATAGTTGGGCCCAACGCACCTGTGCCACAGATGAACTAGAGAAGCTCAATAAGACTCCAGATCAGCTTAGCAATCAACGCTTATACTTCGAGAATTGGATCGAAAACAAAAAACTGGAAAGATTTAGCACCAATTCGACCGAAGGCTTGAACGAGACAACAATTTATACCATTCCGGTTGTTGTACATATTATCCACCGTGGAGAGCCTGTTGGCTTTGGCACCAACATAACCGACGAGCAGGTCTTCGCACAAATCGAAGCCTTAAACCTCGACTTTAGACATCTGAATGCCGATAGTGTTAATACTCCAGCTAATTTCCAGCCTTTAATGGCTGATACCGGTTTTGAGTTTATCCTTGCAAAATCAGACCCTATGGGCTTTAAAACGACCGGAATTACGCGTACCGCTGGTAATAAAGAAGAGTGGTTCTTTAGTGATAATACTGAGCTTAAAGCATTGAGCTATTGGAATTCTGATGACTTTTTAAACATTTGGGTGGCTCCGCTAGGCGATTATTTAGGATGGGCTGAGTTCCCTACTTCAACGATTATTCCTGGGGTAAATGAAGAGGCACTGAATAACCCATTAACTGATGGCGTTGTTGTTCGGACTACTACTTTTGGCTCAGAGACGATATATCCTCAAGGAGACTATAACTCTCGTTTTAACCAAGGCCGCACGTTAACCCATGAGCTAGGCCACTTTTTTGGACTGCGCCATATTTGGGGCGATGAATATGGCACAGCTGGGTGTAACGTAGACGATTTTGTTGAAGATACTCCTAAAACTTTCGATAGCTATTTTAATTGTCCAACTACAGGCACAACTGAATACTCCTGTAATAATGAGCCGTCGATGTTTATGAATTATATGGATTATGTAGACGATGAGTGTATGAATCTTTTTACCCCGGACCAAAAAGACAGGATGGAAATAGTGCTTAACAATAGTCCCAGGAGAGCGAGTTTACTGGTATCGCCAGGTCTCGAAGAACCTCCCCCACTCGATCTCGCTATAACTTCAATAGTAAGTCCAGAATTAAGTATTTGCAGCAACCAGATCACTCCTCAATTCGAGGTGATCAATAATGGAACGGCCACTATAAATGTCATTACGGCTAGTTTTATGATCAATAATCTTACAATTATTGAGAAAGAATTTGCCACCAATCTAGAGGCCAGTGAATCCATGTCACTTGTTTTTGATTCGTATTCATTCGATGATTACGGTCTTTATCAGGTTGATTATAGCATTCTGAGTGTTAACGATGGCTTGGATGATAATACTGAAAATAATCAAATTGGCATTCAGGTAGCCTATAATGAAACAGTAACAATGCTGGACGAAGAATTTACAGAATTCCCCCAATCATGGGCCGTACGATCTAGTGCACCAGTATCGCAGTGGAATTTAGATATTGCACCAAATGTTGTAGCTGAGAATACAGCTGTTGTACTCAACTATTATAATAAGGAGGCTCAATCAGATCAATTATTCCTTCCTATTTTAAATCTAACGGGAATCAGCGATGCCGCCTTTATTTTCGACTACGCTTATTCGAATAGAGAAGATTTAGAAGATGAATTAGCTGTGGTGCTTTCTGTAGACTGTGGCATTAATTTTACAGATACACTTTTCCGGCGAAGTGGAGATCAGCTTGCTTTCGACTCAACCCCGGTGAAATTTACACCTTCTGGGCGTGCCGATTGGCAAACCGTTGTCTTAGATCTATCATCATATAGCAACCAGAATGTGCAATTGGCATTTGCTGGATATTCTGAAGGAGGGAACAACATCTATCTTGATAACTTCCATCTAGTAGATAATAATTATACTGATATAGCAATTATTGGCTTATTGAATGAGTCTGGTGCCTTTGACAAGAATTTAGATGAATTAAGCCTGATTATAGCTAACCAAGGCGCTGCAGCTGTTTCAACCTTTGATTTACTTGTAAAAGAGGGTAGCGAACTACTTACGACCATTAGTATCTCAGAAACTGATCTTGCCCCTATGGAACAACAAATTATTCGTATCCCTAATACATTCAAGGTGGGTGCTTCAAATATAAGTTTCGAGTTAGTTAATGATGATCAAAATCTTTCGAATAATCAAATTTCAACAGTGATTAATAACCTTAGTGACCAAGTTGAAATACCGTTTCGAGAAAACTTCATATCAACTTCGTTCAATGAGTCTAATAACTGGACAATTAGCACTTTAGGTGATGACAACTCATGGCAATATGAAAATGGTTCTTTAAAATTAGATATCTATTCAATCGGCAATAAAGGATTGCAAGATTGGCTTGTCCTACCCCAGTTGGATTTTAGTAATGCATCTGAAGCTGGGTTGCGCTTTAAGGTTGCCTATGCACAAAATACCTTTAATCACGAACTACTCCGAATCTGGGTTTCTGATAATGGAGGTGAATCCTTCGAATATTTAGTTGGTGAATTTACGGGATTAGAAATGGCTACAGCGGTATCGGGATTTGAATGGAGCCCAAGTGCAGATGAAGATTGGCAATATCAGTTTATTGACCTTAGTAACTTTGCCGGTGAGCAAACAATATTTATTGGTTTTGAGGCAACAGATGGTGATGGCAATAATATTTATCTCGATGATATCGAGCTATTTGTTTCAGGAGACGAAGACCTTATTGAGCTACCCATCGATGAGGTGGCGACCTACCCAAATCCCATTACTGATATATATTCAAAAATCACATTTAACCTTCTCGATAAGCAAGACATAACGGTTCGTATCTTAGATGTACGAGGACAGGTAATAAGTACGCAGGTTTTCGAAAATGTTCTTAACCAGACTTATCCTTTAGAGCTGGGTAATCAACGTAATGGTATTTATTTCATAGATGCCACAGGATCGAGCTTTAGCAATACAATGCGCGTGCTTGTTAATCGCTAGGAATACTATTATAATTGACTTAGCAGGTATAGCTTTGCTGCAAATTAGAATATTTATTGATGGGTAAAACAAAAGTTGCAATAATTTACGGCGGCAGGTCCGTAGAACATGATATTTCTCTGCTTTCCGCAAAAAATATTCTCGATAATATTGATCGTGATAAATTCGAGGTTGTCCTGATAGGAATTAGTAAACAAGGAAGCTGGTTTCTCCAAAATAACTTCAATGAGCCCATATCTTCTGGTGCGCCTTTATCGCTTCAGCTCAACGCTCAAAATCCTGCGTTTATAAGTAAAGACACACAAATAATACCTGATATTGTTTTTCCGGTATTACATGGAACCGATGGCGAAGACGGATCTATTCAGGGATTATTACAATCTTTTAGAATTCCCTTTGTTGGCTCTGGTGTTCTTGGCTCTGCAGCATCCATGGATAAATTGCTGGCAAAAAGGGTAATGGCTTCGGCTGGTTTACCTGTAGCTAAATTTATAAGCCTGGATCTAAACGATTGGGAGTCGATACAATTTTCTGAAGTTGAGACAGAATTAGGATTACCCCTTATCGTGAAGCCTGCTAATTTAGGATCTTCTGTTGGGGTATCGAAAGTTTCTAATGAATCTGAATTTACAACCGCTCTGGAAGATGCATTTCGTTACGACAACTCACTACTAATTGAAGAGTTTATCGATGCGAGGGAAGTAGAATGTGCCATTCTTGGTAATGAAAAAGCCCTGGCCTCGGTCGCCGGAGAGGTAGTACTTAGTACCAACTATGATTTCTATTCCTTTGTAGCCAAGTACAAAGATGCTGACTCGGCTAAGATTACCATCCCTGCCAACATGCCCGAAGATATCCATACCAGGATTAAAGAGATTTCCTTGCAGGCATATAAATTATTGAATTGTAAGGACCTGTCGCGCGTCGATCTCTTTGTTAAAGATAATGGCGATGTATATATCAATGAAATCAATACAATTCCGGGCTTCACCAATATTAGCATGTATCCTTCGTTAATGAAACATGAAGGTATTGACTATACAACACTAATCACGAAGCTGCTGGATTTAGCGATAGAACGATTTCAAAAAGAAAATAGAATATCAACAGATTATGATTCTGAGCTTTAAGAATATCTCTATTTTTAAGGATTCATTGGCTATTTTATAACTAACCTTAAGCACTATCAATGATCAAACTTAAATTCAATAGTTGGCTCGATGTCTTAAAGCATCTTGGAATTGCCGTAGCATTAGGTGCACTTATTACTGTAACCTTCTTCTATGTTAATTTGCCGATAATGACGAATCACGGCGAGTCAATTACTGTTCCTGATCTGGAAGGCGTGAGTATTGATGAACTTCAGGAGTTTTTAGTAGAAAGAGATTTGCGGTACGAGGTGGTTGATTCTGTCTACGCTGCCGAATATCCGCCATTAACGGTAACCCGTCAGTTTCCAAAACCAGGAAGTAAAGTAAAAGAAAAGCGGAAAATTTACATTTCACTAAACAGTGTAAATCCTCCAAGCACACGGATGCCAGACCTAATCGATAAAACGCTCAAGAATGCGGAGCTTATTCTTAAAAGCTATGAATTAGTACCTGGCAAAATCCTATTAAAACCTGATCCATTCAGAAATGTAATCGACCAACTTTATGAAGGTGAATCGATCGAGCCAAATACTCCATTGCCAAAGGGGTCGGTAATCGATATTGTTCGGGGCGATGGTCATGGAATTCGACTTTTTGAAATGCCAGATTTAAGAGGATTACCCTTATCAGAAGCAAAAGTTATTATAAGAGGTAATAATCTTGAGTCAGGGCTCGTTTTTAATACTGACTCTATCGACGCTAGCATTGCTGTGGTTGTAAAACAAAGCCCTCGGCAAGGCCTCACGGTAAGAGTTGGGCGAAGTATAGACTTATGGGTTGGAGACCCCGCGGATCTAGAACCTTTGGATAGTTTATTGCAGGAGTAGATTATATGAAAAAATGGGTACTGATTTGTTCACTATTGATCTTGGGTTACGCTGCCATAGCTCAGATCAAACAGTTGCCAATCCAACATAAAACTTCAGTTCCTATTCGGTCTGCATCTACTGCGAGGCTAGAATCAACAACACCTATTCTATTACCCTTTTGGGATGATTTTTCTACCAGTGAAGGGGAATTAGATACGGCCTGGTGGATGCCGGGGAGTCAAACACAATTACTAACCCGAACGGGAAATGGAGTGGTCCCTCCAACCCTTAACGTAGTTACATTCGATGGCGTTGACGCCTCGGGCAATCCGTATTCTGCGGAAGGAACGACAGGCCCCGTAGATAGTTTATTATCACGATTTATTGATTTATCGCAGGTGCCTGTTAGCTTACGAAGCTCTGTTTATCTCAGTTTCTTCTTCCAGGTTAAAGGCTTTGGCAACCAACCCGAACCAGAAGATTCACTAATCCTCTATTTTAAGAAGATAGATGGCTCATGGCAAAAAATGTGGCCGTTAGCTGATGATATAATTCCAAGTGACCCAACTATTTTCACAGAAAAGCTCGTCAATGTTCCGAATTCAGATGATTTTTTCCATCCTGAATTCCAATTTATGTTTCAGGCAATAGGTCGCCAAAACGGCTGGTTCGATAACTGGAATATTGATTATATCTATATGGATAAACGGCGTTCAGCGAACGACGATTCCTATTTGGATAGAGCGCTTACAGATTACCCCAGCTCAATTCTAGGCCAATACACCGCAATGCCTTTTAATGAGTTTATGTTTGCCATGGATCCAGGTAGAAATTTAACCTCAAGTACAACTAAAATTCGGTCCTTAGAG
Organism: uncultured Cyclobacteriaceae bacterium; assembly: GCA_965368405.1. Lineage (GTDB taxonomy): Bacteria > Bacteroidota > Bacteroidia > Cytophagales > Cyclobacteriaceae > S012-113. The sequence continues at coordinate 3,124 of CBDUMS010000088.1, read as the reverse complement.
GAGGATGTACAGCCTGTACAATATACGGCTGTAATTAACGATACCTTAAACAATACCTTAGTTCAAAAAATCGCCGATAATATTGAGCTGGTATTATTTCAAAAAGACATCCGCGATGCACCAAGCTCGGTTCCAAGTCCAGCGGCATTCGACCCAAGTGCCGACTCGCTCTATCTCGAAATCGAGTATTCCGTAAGTACTGGGGATAAAAACCTGATTGACTCCATTTACAATGCCGGAGCTGATACGATTTTTTACGATCATATTAATTTGCGTGTTAATGACACAGCCAGAACCTACATCACAATAAATGATTTTTTTGCGTACGATGACGGCTCCGCTGAATACGGTGCAGGGATAAACCAGGAAGGCGGTAGAATTGCTTATCAATTTATTACGAACACGCCGCAATACATCGATCATGTAGAAATATATTTCGCAAACATTAGCCGAGATCAGGCGGGAAGCCCCATTGAGCTTTTTGTTCTTAAAGATCTCGACGATGTGAAATCAGAGTACCTAGGATCTAGTATTGCAACAATTCAACATGATGATATTAACCTGTTCAGTAAATATTATTTCAGCAAATCAATTTTTGTTCAAGACACCTTCTACATAGGTTTTGAAAATAGGGCCTCAGACGGATTATGGACGGCGGTAGGATTAGATAAGAATACAGATACCGGGAATAAAATTTATTACACGATCGCGAATAACTGGATCCAAAACGATGATATCGTAGGAAGTTTGATGATAAGGCCCTACTTTATCGATGAACTGATATCTAGTATAGAAGACCAACCCAATCCAGTAAATATTTACCCCAACCCAAGCACTAATTTTGTGAATATTCTTGGTCGTTTCGATCGAATATCTGTAACCGATTTGCAAGGTAGGGCCATGGATTACACTTTAACTAAAGATGGAGACAATACTCTGCTCCTCTTTCCGAATCGTATGCCGACAATTGCACTTATTATTTTAGAGGTTGGCAATACCCGAATTGTACACAAGCAACTTTTTACTAATTAAGCACCAACAATAACCAGTGGCTGCGGGCTAAAGCTGATAATAAACACAATGAGGGCAATCCATCCTAGTATTTTACGGTTCATACTTAAAGGCTCTTCTATCTCAGAGGCTGGGTGATAAACTCCGAGAAATCTGCCAATGAAAAACGCAAATAACATCCAACCACCGTACCCTTCAATTCCAGGAATACTTAATAATAGAAACTCCTGAATGGCAATTATACCCAAGCTGATCATTAATTTTTGTTGTAGACTTAGCTCGGTTTTACCTAATAGGTAGTAGAGAAAAGCTGCATAGGCAAAAAATGCTATCAGGATATCGACCATTTCCTGGGAGAGGTCGAATGGGTTGAACAACCCAAACACACCGGTACCAAGACCTGAGTAAATGAGCAATAAAATGTAGCTTCCCAGCGCAATTCTTCGATGGTTTTTCTTCCCAAACAAGCCATAGACTACATGACCCCCATCGAGCTGGCCAATAGGTAGCAAATTAATCGCTGTAAAAAGCAGCGCTAAAAATCCAGCCAGTAAATAAGGGTTATGAAACATCTCATTCGGGTTGGGGATTCGATCTTGCTCTTCTTCAGGCACGAGAAACTGTTCTGCGAAGCTAAACACCATATTAGAGCCCATATGTACCCCTAGCTGGTAACTGGGACCTATTCTTATTGTATCTGCAGAATAATTGGACGCAGCTTTAGGGTTAATCTTAGCTATATCAGTCTTTAAGAAGAAGGTGTCAACATCGTATACATAATTTTCAAAATCTGCTCCAAAAAGTTCATACTCCGGGTGAATATTAAATATGTCTGTTTTGGGTGGTAAATGAGTAAACCCGTAGGCTATCACAAAAAGAGCGATAACAAATCCAGCCAAAGGTCCGGCTATTCCAATATCGAAGGTTTTCTTTAACGATTTAACTCGCTCCTTCAGGCGAATAAATGCTCCCATAGTGCCAATAGAAAATGTACCTAAAAACCCAAGCCAGAAAGGCATGTAGTATGGTAAACTAACTTTAACGTTATGGTAACGTGCCGTAAAATAATGACCAAATTCGTGGGTGGTCAAGATCAGTAGAAATGGAATTGAGAAGTGAAGGCCTCCCCAGAACTCATCCCAACCCAAGGGGTTATTGCTATAAAAGAATGATCCTCCGTAGATCCACTCCGCCCCTGCGAGAGTTGTAGACACCAGCGTTAACAAGAACAATGTTATCTGAATAAGGAGAGTTTTCTGGTTTTTATCCATTAGTTAAATAGTTCGAACAAATAATCCTGATTGGTAAGATGTAGTGTTTTAAGACCAACATTATTCGCTCCTACTATATTCGGTTCCATGTCATCTATAAACAAAGTTTTATCAGGATTCAGTTCATGTAGGGCAATAACCTTTTGGTAGATGTCGGGATTGGGTTTGCGCATGCCCAAATGATGCGAATAGTGCACCCTATCGAAGTATTGATCGATAGAATTACCATTAGTTGCATATGCAACTATTTTATCAAATGCCTCAATATGAATTTCATTGGTATTACTCAGTACTAGTGTCTGGTATTTAGAACGAAGTGAGCCCAACAGTTCGATTCGTTCTTGTGGCAAGTTACCGAGCATAGCGTTCCAAGCCTCATCGATCATCGCATCCGATAATTGTTGTCCTAGTGCTTTTCTCACTTCATCGCGAAAAGCCGATGCGGGTATTTTACCACATTCGAAAGCTGGTGCCCAAGGGCTTCCCAGAAAAATATCATAGACCTCCTCTATCGTTAGACCTGTAGCTTTAGCAAATGTGTTGGCTGTCTTATCCTGGTCAAGGTCAAGCACAACACCACCAAGGTCAAAAATTATTGTGGAGATACCGTCTAAAATCGATTTCAATGCCCGCTTATTTTGTGAAATAGAACGCAAATATGTAACATTGCACTCCCAAATTCAAGGTGTATAATTAATACCTTTGAATGGGCCTATAGCTCAGCTGGTTAGAGCACTTGACTCATAATCAAGGGGTCCCTGGTTCGAGCCCAGGTGGGCCCACAAAGTGGGACAGAAAGCATCGTTTGCCGAATAGGCAGACGGTGCTTTTTTTATGGAGCA
>CBDUMS010000087.1:0-14699 GCA_965368405.1 uncultured Cyclobacteriaceae bacterium | reverse complement strand
GCAATTCCTGAAAAATATCGTATAACTGGATTCATAATGCTTAACTAAAAGTACCAGCCCATAAGAGCGATAAATGAAACGAGGATAAGGTTAAATAGATTAATTGGAAGGAGGTACTTCCACTCAAGTACCAACAGTTGATCGATTCTGAGTCGCGGGAAAGTCCACTTAAACCACATAATAATGCCGATTAAAAAGGCGACTTTACCAAAAAACCAGATTATGGGAGGAATAAAATCCATTATGTTATTGAACGCTGCCCAGCTGCCAATATGCAACGGAAGCCAACCTCCGAGAAAGACTGTGGCTCCAACAGCCGCTATTATGAACAGCGCAATGTATTCGGCCAGGAAGAACATCGCGAATTTGATACCCGTATATTCAGTATGAAACCCAGCTGTGAGCTCAGATTCAGCTTCCGCTAAATCGAATGGGCCCCTATTAGTTTCAGCCGTACCAGCAATCATAAATATGGTAAAAGCGATCCATGCTGGTAAATGACCCTTGAATATCCACCAACCATTTTCCTGGCTAGCAATGATTTCTGAGAGTTGAAGGCTTCCGACCAAGACTACGATAGTTAGTAAAGAAAGTGTAACCGACAACTCATAACTTACTATCTGAGCGCCACTACGAAGTGCTCCAATAAGCGAATACTTATTATTACCGGCCCATCCACCTAAAAGAATACCAAGTACTCCTATTGAGGATACCGCTGTTATATAGAAAACTCCAATATTAATATCGAAAATATGTAGACCAAGGGCAAATGGTATAGCTCCTAAGCCAAGAAAAGCTCCAGTTACGATGATAAAAGGGGCTAGATTATATAAGAACTTATCGGCATTCCTTGAGGTAATATGCTCCTTCATTAAGAGCTTGATAAAGTCGGCAACGGTTTGAAATATGCCCCAGGGTCCTACACGCATCGGACCAAGTCTAAGTTGGAAAAATGCGGCTACTTTACGCTCAACGTATACCAGGATAATTACAGAAATTGCAGCAAATAAAATCAAGCTGACCCCTATCAGACTCCATTCAATTATGGATACCCAACCCGGCGAAAGGCTGGCTGATAAAGACTCATGAATACTGTCTGTTAAAGTCGAAAAATCGTAGATACTAAATGCTAACATTACTAACGGTCAATATCGGGTACAACAATATCTATCGTGGACATCATAGCAACAAGGTCGGCGATTTTGCCTCCTTTAGCCATATGATCCAGCGCAAATAGATTAGAGAAATTAGGAGAGCGAAATTTAAGCCTATAAGGACTTTTTGCTCCATCGCTTACAACGTATACGCCGAGCTCACCTCTGGCCGTTTCTACCCTTTGGTAAAACTCACCTTTAGGTAGTTTTATGACTGCCTTTGTTGGTGCTTGGATATCGCCTTCCGGAATATTATCAATAAGCTGTTCGATGATGCTAATCGATTCCCACATTTCCAGAATTCTGGCTCGATACCGTGCAAAGGAATCGCCATCCTCCATCAGAATCTCTTTAAATTCTACCCTGTCGTAAGCGCTGTAAGGGTGACTTTTGCGAATATCGCAAGCTACTCCCGAGCCACGTGCCATAGGCCCAGTTAGGCCATATGAGATAGCATCTTCTTTAGAAATATAGCCAATACCTTCGGTCCTTTGTCTAAATATCACATTATCCGAAAGAAGGCGATCGTACTCCGGGAGCTTAAGCTTAAAATGGGCTAAAAACTTTTTAACACGTTTTTGGAAATTGGGATGCAAATCGAACATCACCCCACCCGGAACATTATAATTCATGGTTAAGCGAGCACCGCAAGTTTCTTCAAAAATATCATTGATCATTTCTCGATCTCTGAACCCATAGAGGAAGGCTGTAAGAGCGCCAAGATCCATACCCATCACTCCCCACCAAAGTTGATGCGAAGAAAGCCGGGTCAATTCAGAAAATAGTGTACGAATTACCTTCACACGATCGGGAACTTCTATTTCCAATGCATTTTCGACCAACAAGCAAACAGCCTCATTGTTCATATGGGCTGATAGATAATCCATGCGGTCGGTTAAATGTACAATCTGGCGATAATTATCATGCTCGCTCATTTTCTCGATTGAGCGATGAATATATCCTATGTGGGGTTCTACCTTCGTGATTATTTCGCCATCGAGCCCGAGTACTAGTCGAAGGACACCGTGGGTTGATGGGTGCTGAGGACCCATATTAATGAAATACTCTTGCGTTTTAAGATCGGTATTTTCTGCTGTGAGTTCCATTAGTACGATACAATGTTTACAGGGTCTACATAATCTTTTCGCAAAGGATATCCTTTCCAGTCATCGTCTAACAGTATCCTCCTGAGGTCTGGATGATTGGTGAACTTTACGCCAAATAGGTCGTAAACTTCGCGCTCATGATACTCGGCCGTGCGCCAGATATGACATAATGTCTCAACTTCTGGATTTTCCCGGTCATCGATTTTAACTTTAAGCACCATCTCATGGCCAAGATGCATCGACCTAAGATGGTACACCATTATCATATGCTCCGGATAGTCGACACAAGTGAGACAGAACATATAGTCGAATAAGGTCTTTTCATCGTTCCTTAGTTTTTCGGCTAAACTTAACAGTTGATCAGGTTCAATTATTGCATTTAAGAACTGGCTGCCGTCTTCGGAAATATCGGCGTTGGGTTCCCAACTGGTTATTATCTCTTTAAGTGCTTCGTTATCCATGACTATTTGCCTTTGTCAAAGTCTTCTATATCCTTCTTCTTATCCTGCATTGAAGAAGCTCGGATCTTTTTTTGGAGTTGCATTACGCCATACAACAACGCTTCTGGTCTTGGCGGACAGCCAGGCACATATACATCGACTGGGATGATATGATCAGCTCCTTTTACGACACTATAGCTATTATAAAAAAATGGGCCACCTGATATTGCACAAGCGCCCATAGCGATAACGTATTTAGGTTCGGGCATTTGCTCGTAAAGCCTTCGCAAAACGGGCGCCATTTTATTTACGATTGTACCTGCGATAATGATCATATCAGCCTGTCGGGGTGTTGCCCGAGCTACTTCAAAGCCAAATCTCGACCAATCGTGACGTGATGCTCCGGTCGACATCATTTCTATGGCACAGCAACTGGTACCAAAGGTGAGTGGCCAAAGTGAATTTGAACGCGACCAATTTATTATCTTATCAAAAGAAGTAACGACGATATTGCCTCCGTTCCCTCCAGGAATGACCTCGCCGGGAAAGTCTGCAGGTATCTGACTATTTTGCTGTTTAACTTCTACTCCCATCTTAGTGCTTTCTTTTTCCATGCATAAAGTAATCCCAATCCAAGGATCAGGAAGAAGATCAAAATTTCAATAAACGCGACCATACCAACCTTTTTCATGACAACGGCCCAGGGCACAATGAATATGGTTTCTACATCAAAAATTAAGAATAGCATAGCAAAGAGGTAATACCCAACCTTAAACTGAATCCAAGATGAGCCCATCGTATCAATACCGCACTCATAGGTCTCTGTTTTTGATTTACTGTATACCTTAGGTGATATTAGTTTAGAAGCTAGAAACGCTCCTCCCACCAGTACCACACCGAGTATCACAAATAGTATTATTGCTTCGTTCCCCATTACTCTATTTTTTTACAATCTCCCAGGTTTCTCCTGAGGTAAAAAGGTCATTTACAGATTTATACTTCGAGGTCTTCTCAATTGCCTCTACCTGATCCTGGACACGCTTATCATAAGTATCGTCCTTTACAGCCCGAATAATTCCATTTACAATTGGCATTTGCAGTTTCGCTAACATCATATGTAAGGTAGAATCTTCCTCATGTGCATCATGTACCAGAATGTCTTTTTCAGAAACTCCATTCTCCCCTATGGTCACTACCTCGAGCTTAAAACCATTGAGGACTAAGCCCTTGTTCTTATCCGCTCCAAAGATCATCGGCTTGCCATGTTCTATTGTGAGGATATTATTCAGTTTATTATCCTTGGCGGTATACTCCCCAAACACCTTATCATTAAAAATCACGCAATTCTGCATAATTTCTATCACTGATGTACCTGCATGCGAAGCACATTGCTCGAATATTTCCTGCATATGCTTTGGATTCGTATCTGCAACACGTGCAAAAAAGTGCCCCGAAGCTCCAATAACAAGTTCTCCAGGGTTAAAAGGGTTGTCTATTGTGCCCTGAGGTGATGACTTCGTCTTCATCCCTATATCACTGGTCGGGGAGAACTGGCCTTTTGTTAATCCATATACCCGATTATTAAAAAGCAGGATATTGATATCGATATTTCTTCTTATCGCATGAATAAAATGATTGCCTCCAATAGCAAGTGCATCACCATCGCCGGTAATTTGCCAAACACTCAACTTAGGGTTGGCAAGCTTAACTCCGGTGGCTAAAGCAGGAGCACGGCCGTGGATAGAATGAAAACCATAGGTATCCATGTAGTACGGAAACCTTGATGAGCAACCAATACCCGAAACAAAAACCACATCTTCTTTACGAATACCCAAGTTTGGCATCGTTTTCTGTATGGCCTTAAGAATAGCGTAATCGCCACATCCTGGGCACCATCTCACATCCTGATCCGACGAAAAATCTTTATTGGTGTATTCTAGTGTATCTACGTTTGCCATAACTATCCTTCTAAAACATTTACAAATTCCTTACTCAACTCAGTAACCCTAAAAGGAAGTCCCTGAATTTTATTGTACTGCATATAGTCGAATTGCGGCAGTTCCGCCCGCAGATATTTAATAAGCTGACCGTTGTTAAGCTCACAAACCAATATTTTTTTGAACTTACCAAATACATCAGCCGTGTTTTTTGGCAAAGGCTTAATATAACTAAAGTGAGCCAGACTAACAGGATGACCCGCGATTTCACATTGTGTGGCAGCAGTTGTCAGGCTACCATAGGTTCCGCCCCATCCCACTACTAATAGCTCTCCTTCTTGAGCGCCTTCTACTTCTAATTCAGGAATATAGTTTGCAACCCGTTGTACTTTTTCCTCTCTAGTCTTAACCATGAGTTCATGATTCTGAGGATCATAGGAGACATTTCCCGTTATACTATCTTTTTCTAAACCGCCTATTCGGTGCTCGTAGCCCGGAGTTCCGGGAAAGACCAAATAGCGCGCTAAAGAATTGACATCACGCTCATATGGCTGCCAATTCATCATATTCGATTCCGCTTCGTGTGGAACGATATCATCGAGATCTTCAATTTTCTTTATTTGCCATGGCTGTGAGCCATTTGCCACGTAACCATCCGTTAGTAAGATTACAGGCGTAACATGCTCTAATGTTAGTTTTGAGGCGATGTAGGCCATATCGAAACAGTGAGCGGGTGATTTTGCTGCAATAACAATAACAGGAGATTCTCCGTTTCTGCCATATAGTGCTTGTAAAAGATCAGACTGCTCTGTTTTAGTAGGTAGCCCCGTAGAAGGTCCACCACGTTGAACATCAACTACCACAAGAGGCAGTTCAGTCATTACAGCTAAACCAAGAGCCTCTGCCTTTAAAGCAAGTCCAGGACCTGAGGTGGTAGTAATGGCGAGGTCGCCAGCAAATGCGGCGCCTATAGCCGATGTTATACCTGCAATTTCGTCTTCGGCCTGGAAAGCCTTAGCACCAAAATGTTTATGCTTTGAAATTTCATGCAATATGTCTGAGGCAGGAGTTATAGGATACGACCCAAGGAATAATTCCTTACCTGTTTTTTCGGCAGCGGCTAAGAAACCCCAAGCTGTTGCCTCATTACCCATGATATTCTTGTAAAGCCCAGCATCCATATCGGCCGGCAATACTGTGAATGCCGAAGATAGTGCTTCAATAGTCTCTGCGTAATGATAACCCGCTTTAAGCGCTCTTAAGTTACCTTGATAGATTAATTCTTTCGAGGCAAATTTGTCTTTTAGGAAACGTTCGGTGTAATCAAGAGGGCGGCTAAACATCCAATAAACCATACCCAAAGCAAACATATTCTTGCTTCGGGTTATACTCTTATTATCAAGTCCGAGCTCCTCTAACGCAGTTTTGGTTAAGGAGGTAATCGGCGCCTCAATCACATGAAAGTCTTTAAGCAAATCACCTTCAATTGGATCTTCACTAAAACCGGCTTTCTCCCAATCTTTTCTTTTAAAATTATCAATGTCGACAATAATCGTTTTACCACGCGGCACTTCACTAAGATTTGCTTTAAGTGCGGCGGCATTCATTGCGACCAGAACATCGGGCTGATCACCCGGTGTGTAAATATGTGTTTGACCGATATGCACCTGAAATCCAGATACACCGGCAACGGTTCCTTGAGGAGCTCTTATTTCTGCCGGATAGTCGGGGAAAGTTGCAATGTCATTACCAAGTAGCGCTGAAGTACCCGTGAATTGAGTACCTGTAAGTTGCATTCCATCTCCTGAGTCTCCAGCAAATTTTATGACCACTCTATCAAGTTCCTGAACTGCTGTTGTTCCCATAGCTTAATATTAGTTATCAATAAATTTGAAGCGAAGGTATAAGGCTCAATACTCATAAAACATGAGATAAATCATACCTTCAAAAAACATCTAAAATAAATTCAAATCCACTATAGAAAATGCCCAAAAATCGGCACAATTGTGTGATTTGAAGCACATTACTAAAGCAATGTTTGAACTTTGACTAAGATACGACAAATTCTAATTATTCTGTGATTTTAGCCTATTCACGCCGCGCCAAAAAGAGTGGCATTTAGAATAATTATAAATAGGAAAAACATGATTTACATTCTTTTTTTCGCTGCTACAACTTGCAACTTTTGCCATGTATTTAAACAGAAATTTTAATGCCAATATTATGTTAGTAATTAATGACGATTGTATAAACTGTGATGCCTGTGTTCCTGAATGCCCTAATAACGCAATTTATGAGCCAGATGATGAGTGGAGTTACGCCGATGGCACAAACCTAAGCGGAAATATTACTCTTTGGGATGGGCGCGAAGTAGACGCTGACGAAAAACGACCTGCCATGTCGGATGAATTCTTTTTTATTGTACCCGATAAGTGTACAGAATGCCAGGGGTTCCATGATGAACCGCAATGTGTTGCTGTTTGTCCTACGGATGCAATTCATGTAGATGAGGAAAATCCGGAGACAGAAGAGCAATTAATCGCTAAGAAAGAGCTGATGCACGCATAGATAGAAGATTATTCTATAAAAAAAGGAGGTTGGCTTGAGTCAACCTCCTTTTTTTATGTTTAATTGGATCTTAAGCTGTTTAGCGTGCATATATGTAGGCGGTATAGCTTCTAAGACATGATTACCCTAAATTACATGCAGCCGATTTTAAAGAGCTCCCTTTAGCTTTTCATCATCAGCCATTTGAAAAGAACCTTGTAGTTTACTTTTGAGCCGTGCATAAGAATTCCAACACGATATACTCTTCCTGCTATCCAGGTAGTTCCTATAAAACCACCTACCATTAGCACCATAGACAATAAAAGTTCCCATAATGGAACATCGAAAGGGATTCTTATCATCATGATAATCGGTGAGAAAAAGGGTATCATCGACATCCAAAACGCAATTGGGCCAGAAGGGTCTTTTATAATTACGCCCAAAAACATCATGCTGGCAATCAGCGGCAACATAATGGGCATCATAAATTGTTGCGTATCTGCTTCACTATCTACAGCAGATCCTATCATCGCGAATAATGCGGCATAAAACAGGTATCCTGATAGGAAGTAGAAAAAGAATGATCCGATTAACATGGGTATGTTTATATTATCGGTTATTGCGCTCATCACTTTTGTTACTTCATTCTGAGCCTCTGGAGTTGCCTCAACCATTGCCGATTGCGCAGACGCCATTTCTTCTACACCTCCACCTAACATCGTAGATGCGACACTAATAACCACGGCACTCAGCACAATCCAGACTGTAAATTGTGTTAATCCAACAGCAGCTACCCCGAGAATTTTGCCCATCATTAACTGGAATGGTTTCACCGAAGAGACAAGAATTTCTACAATCTTACTGGTCTTTTCTTGCATAACACCTCGCATTACCTGTGACCCATATACCAACATAAACATGTAGATCAGGATACCGCTAAAGGACCCTACAGCCATGGCTATCCCGGCATTTGCCTCTTTTTCTGCCTCTCCTGAAAGATTAATCGATGAAATATTTATATCGGTACGTAAGCTATCTATAGCTGTCGAGCTTAAGCCCATCCGTTCGATCTTCATCTCACGCACAACAGCTTCCAGTGAACGATTAATACTGCTGACCAAATCCATACCAGGAGTGGTTAACGAGTAGTAATTTATACCCTCAGGATTATCTATATCGATTTCCTGAATATATAATAACCCGGAAAATGTACCGCTCTGAACCTTGTTCCGGGCGGAGTCTAGGGGCTCATCGATGTACTCAAAAACCACGGCACCTCTATCTTCGAGTTTATTCTTGAATTGGCCCGTTGTATCCAGTACTTTAACAACCTTTTCTTCGGTATCTGATACTGCCAAATAGATAGCACCAGCATAAAGTCCACCTATTAACAACGGAGTAAGCAAGGTTGTTAACAAGAAACTTTTCTTCTTAACCCGGCTTACATACTCGCGACTTAGAATTAATAATATCTTATCCATTGCTAACCTCCTTTACTTTTCTAATGAATATATCGTTTACTGTAGGTATAACTTCTTGAAATGATCTAATTTCTGTATTAGGAACAATTGCCTTAAGAAGATCATTGGCATTCCCTGTCCCAGATAATTGCAATATTGTTTGTGTAATGTTGTCCTCAACCAGCTTGCTTGTAATTATATCACAGCCAGAAGGCAATTGGCCCAAATCAGAATAGTGTAGAATACTAAATGTATTATTTCTAAACTGTTCTTTAATATCTTTCTTAGGTCCATCGAGAATCTTCTCCGATTTATTGATAAGCGCTATATGATCACAAATCTCTTCAACACTTTCCATTCTATGTGTGGAGAATATTATAGTGCTTCCTTTTTCACGAAGTTCCAATATTTCATCCTTAATAAGATTGGCATTAATAGGATCGAAACCCGAAAAAGGCTCATCTAAAATAATAAGCTTAGGCTCATGAAGTACGGTTGCAATAAACTGAACTTTTTGTTGCATTCCTTTCGAAAGGTCTTCTACCTTTTTATCTAACCAATCGGGAATATCCAGCTTTTTAAACCAGACTTTAATCCGTTTGATTGCCTCGTTACGATGCAATCCTTTAAGGCGAGCGAAATATAAGAGATGCTCTCCAACCTTCATTTTTTTATAGAGGCCACGTTCTTCTGGCAAGTAACCAATAACCTCAATATGCTTAAGACTAAGAGGCTCGTTATTAATCATCACACTACCTTCATCGGCATATATTATCTGATTAATAATTCGAATAAAGGTGGTTTTACCAGCTCCATTTGGACCAAGGAGGCCAAAAATACTCTGTTCGGGAACAGTGAGGTCTAGTTTATTCAAAGCCAGATGTTCGGAATAGCGTTTCGTTACACCTGTAGCATTTAAAATATCCAATTTATTATAGGTTTGTTAATGCCTGCAATCATACAAAATTGCAAGTGAAAATCAATCCTGTTAACTTAAAATTTGGGTAATGTATCTCTGGCCAGACCGCCGGAATTGTTTACTTTTTTTCTCGAAAAGTTATAGAGCCAAAGGATACATCTACATTGAATTCAAGGAAGATATCAGAATCTTCATCTATATCCATATTCACAAAAACATTGTCGCCCTTTTCGATAAACGACTTGGTAAGTTTTACATCACAGAGCATAGATTCTTTAACGCGAACCAAAATTGGTACTTCCCCACCTTTCGGTATTAAGATTTCTAATGAGCCTGCGCCTACGCTTGCGTTAATATTACATGGCTCATCCATTGATTCTGACAAGTCGAGTAGCATATTTCCAAACCCCACTTCTGCGGCGATGTTTTGTACGTTAGCCAAATAGATTTGGCGAACATTAACATTACCCAAATCTACTTTGATGGCCATTGTATCCATTTGCGTAAGATTAGGCATACTATGCAGATAACCGATATTAACGTTAGCACTACCAGTCTTCACTTTCAGTTTCTCAACATTAAGTCCCGCTAAATCAATAAACGCCTCACCAATCCCGTAAGAAAGGTTTAGATCATAGGCTATGTCTTCTGCAAGAAGAACTTTCCAGATATTCTCTTCTGGTTTTGTTTTCGTAAATACCTTATTGGATATAGATTGACTAAAGCCCTGCCCATTTTTTTCATCGAGAGCGATATCAATAACGAGATTTCCATTCGATGCATTCTTATTAAATGAGTGGTTAAATTCTTCGATATCGCGCGCAGAGAGAACCTCAAGAGGATTATTTGAATCTCCCTGCGCAAGGTAACATACCCCGCTTGATGTAGAATAGTTTAAGGTGACAGATCGATAACCGTTACTATTTTCTATTCGAAAATGTTTGGTCTCTTGCGCAACAAGCGAACCTGTTATACACACCAATCCCACCAATAATCCAATACGCCTCATGTACTACAATACGAGAACGCATGTATAGAGTTGCGTTTTATAAGAAAATAATTAAGAAACTTTCTCGAGCCTACCTTAAAAAAATCATATTCACGATTTAACCGAAGAATTCACGCATTCTGTCGAAGAATCCTTTTTCATGCCGTGCCGGCTGTGGTTTGAAATTTGGTGAGCTCCTAAGTGTCTCTAGAGCAGACTTTTCTTCTGCAGATAGTTTCTTCGGGGTCCAGACATTGATATGAATTAGCTGATCTCCTTTGCCATAGCCATTGATATCTTTTATTCCTTTACCGCGCAGTCTTAGAATCTTACCACTTTGGGTTCCAGGGTCAACTTTTATTTTCACCTTTCCTCCAATGGTTGGCACTTCGGAATCGGTACCCAGAGCTGCATCAACAAAATTTAAATAGAGATCATACATTACATTATTGCCGTCTCTCTTAAGAACATCGTCTTCTTTTTCTTCTATCAGAATTAATAAATCGCCCGGTATTCCACCTCCCGGCGCCTCGTTTCCTTTTCCAGACATAGAAAGCTGCATTCCGTCGCTTACCCCAGCAGGGATATTAATGGATATCACTTCTTCCTTGGCTACTAATCCTGAGCTGTCTACTCCAGGTGGGCGTTGATCTATAACCTGGCCCGCACCTGAACACACATTACAAGTAGTTGCTGAAACCATTTGACCAAGCATGGTATTCATTACTTTTTTCACCTGGCCAGATCCGTGGCAAGTTGGGCAAGCTTTAAAGGTTACTCCATCGGCCGCTGCCATCCTTTTCACCTTTATTTTTTTCTCAACGCCATTGGCAATTTCTTCAAGGTTAAGTGCAATCTTAATCCTGAGGTTTGAACCTTTACGAGTACGACGGCCACCACCTGCGCCTCCTCCGAAGAAACTTTCGAATGGATTATGCCCACCGAAGATATCGCCGAAGTTCGAGAAGATATCATCCATACTCATACCGCCACCACCAAAACCAGCACCACCAACTCCTTGATGACCAAATTGATCGTAGCGTTGACGTTTCTCCTGGTCGCTTAGAACCTCGTAAGCCTCTGCCGCTTCTTTAAAGTTTTCTTCAGCTTCTTTATTGTCAGGGTTTTTATCTGGATGAAACTTAATGGCCAACTTTCGGTAAGCCTTTTTTATCTCATCGGCAGAAGCCGATTTGCTTACCCCTAATATTTCGTAATAATCTCTCTTCGCCATGTTTCTATGCTCCTATTACAACCTTAGCATGACGTATAACTTTGTCGCCCAGGTAATAACCATTCTCAATTGTGTCTACTATCTTGCCTTTTAGTTTTTTCGATGGAGCAGGTATTTTCGTAATGGCATCATGAAGTTCTGTGTCGAAATCAGCACCTTCTTTAGTATCCATCAATTTAAGCCCTTCGCCATCCAGAATCTTAACAAACTTATCAGAGATTAGCTTAACGCCTTCAATAATAGCTTTGGCATCGCCACTTTCGAACGATTGCTCTGCACGATTGAAATCATCGATAACCGGCAATAGCGATACAATTATCTGTTCGCCGGCTGTTTGCATCATCTCTAATTTTTCCTTAGAGGTTCTCCTTCGATAATTATCAAACTCGCTGTAAAGACGTAAGTACTTATCTTTGGCCTCTGCCAATTCGGCCTCTAATGTTTCTTCTTTACTTAATTCCGGTTCACTAGTAGCCCCCTCTTTGCTATCCTGTTCAGCATCTTCATTAAGATTTTGCTGATCATTTACCACTTCCTCTGACTTCTCTTGCTCGGTTTTATTCTTTTTAGCCTCTTTTTGCTGTTTTTTCATTATTCAATCTAATAATTCTCTATTGGATATGCCTTTTGATGACAATTATTTTGCCAAACCTATGAGGGTGTCATTATGACATGTTGCGCTACTTAAAGAGAATAAAAGCCTAGAGATGCTGCCAGAGCACAAAAATGAGCATAGCGATATTCACGAACATGATAAAGGTTCGAATCACAGCATTTTTAAATGCGGCAGAAAGAAGAATTGATATAATCGCCAAACCCATGATGGCTAGGTTAATGACACTAATGTTTAAACCTGCAAACCATTTAGACTGAAACGTGTCTAGTCGGGCTTGAGGGTCTGTTAAGGTATTGAATAGGTAAATCCAAACCGTGAAGTAATATATCTCAATGAGAACAATGGTGAGACTAAATAATTTCCTACGATTCATAGCCTTAATTTTATTGGTTTAGCACCTCCCAAAGCTTATCCTTTAGTTGCACCAAGCCCATATTAGCTAAGGAGCTGATAAAGAGGTGGGGTATGTCTTCTGGTAAAGTTGGTGAAATCTCCGCAATTAATTCATCGTCAAGCATATCGGATTTAGAAATGGCTAGAATCCTGGCTTTATCCAATAACTGAGGATTATACTTCTTTAGCTCGGCGAGTAATATCTCGTACTCATTCGCGATATCATCGGCATCGGAAGGGACCATAAAGAGTAACACAGCATTTCGCTCTATGTGCCTAAGGAACCGTAAACCAAGGCCTTTACCTTCGGAAGCGCCCTCTATTATCCCCGGAATATCTGCCATAACAAATGACTTATGATCGCGATAACCTACCACGCCCAGGTTTGGCACAAGTGTAGTAAAAGGATAATCCGCAATCTCCGGTTTTGCTTCACTTACAACCGAAAGCAGCGTAGATTTTCCTGCATTAGGAAAACCGACAAGCCCCACGTCGGCTAATATTTTTAGTTCGAGGACAATCCAGTGCTCTTGACCTGGGATACCTGGTTGGGCGTAACGAGGAGTTTGCTTGGTACTCGTTTTAAAATGTTGATTCCCCAAACCGCCCATACCTCCTTCCGCGAGTATCTCGGTTTGGCCGTCTTCCGTGATTTCTAGAATTTGCTCTCCGGTTTCATCTAATTTTGCGATGGTTCCCAGGGGTACTTCAAGAATAATATCTTCTCCTTGAGCTCCTGAGCGTTGGCCGCCCTCGCCCGGGTTACCATTATTAGCCAGAACGTGTTTTTTGTACCGCAGATGAAGCAGCGTCCATAATTGTTTATTCCCCTTTAGGATTACATGACCACCACGGCCGCCATCGCCACCGTCGGGCCCTCCTTTGGGCACATGTTTTTCTCTACGAAAATGAACAGAGCCAGCTCCACCAGCACCAGAACGGGCACAGATCTTAACATGATCGATAAAATTTGAACCCGCCATAATTGAGTCTAGACGTATACGTCTATCGCATTCTTAAGTTTTTGAAAGATATTGTCAATCCCTCCCACACCTTCAATTAGAATATGTTTTCCTTGACTTTTGTAGAATTCTGCCACAGGAGCGGTCTCTCGGTGATATACTTCGAACCGATTCTTGATTTTTGCAGGATCCTGATCATCGGGACGGTTAGAATCTTTTCCTCTATTAATTAAACGAGTTAGGAGCTCATCCTCATCGACCTCTAGGGCCAACATCAGTTGAATTGGGGTACCGTTTTCCTCAAGGATCTTATCAAGAGCTTCAGCCTGAGCTACAGTTCTCGGAAAACCATCAAAGATGAACCCTTTTGCTTCTGATGTGGTCTTAATTTTATCTTCAACCATTCCAATCACCACCTCATCGGGAACCAGGTTCCCGGCATCCATAAATGATTGTGCCTTAATACCAAGTGGAGTGCCCTCCGAGATATTTTTCCTGAACAGATCTCCAGTCGACAGGTGAATGAGATTATAAGTGTCTATTAATTTTTTGCTCTGAGTGCCTTTACCAGCACCCGGAGGCCCAAAAAGTACAATATTTAGCATTTTACCAAACAGTCTGTTAAAAATGCTAAGTTACTATTTTAATTGGTAAATATCCTTGGTGTTCCTGCCAAGACCGTCGTAATCCAGACCATATCCAACAACGAATTCATTCCCTATTTCGAAGCCAACATATTTTATGTCAACCTTGGTTTTTAATGCATCTGGTTTGAGCAACAAAGTCGCCACCGCTACTGAGGCAGCCCCTCGGTCGGTAAATTGTTCTACTACGGAGGCTATCGTGTTACCGCTATCAATAATGTCTTCTAATATGACTACATCCTTTTTAAAAATATTCTCGTTAAGACCTATTAATTCCTTAACAGCTCCTGAACTGACCA
>CBDUMS010000086.1:0-15679 GCA_965368405.1 uncultured Cyclobacteriaceae bacterium | reverse complement strand
CGGTGTCATAACCGATGGTTGGTCGCTCAGTACTTGTTGCTGAAAACCATCCATATCGAAATACTTTTCGAAGAGGGCTACTGCAATATTAATTTTACGTTCACTGGCAGCGGTAATGGTAGGTACAATATTCCCAGCCATAACCGAGGTTTGAAACGTTAGCGTTTCAACAGATAATACCGGGAAAATATTGGGTAGACCTCTTAGCATTTCAATCACTACCTCGGGCGGGTCGAAATCACCGGTAAGGATCATCCCAGAAATATGAGGGAAATTCTTTGCGCGATTAGCTTCTAATGCGCCCATGATGATATCAATTCTATCGGCGGGGGTGATCGCAACACTACCATCTTTTATTATTTTGAGATAGTTGCTCAGCATCATCGCCACAGATTGAAAACCTGTTGCAAGGTTATCCAGGTTTTTTTCGCCAAAAATAACTTTAGCATCTAACTGCTCTGCTACTTCACGCAAGGTAGGGCTGCTCAGTATTTCGTTCGCTGGAATAACAGAATGAAAACCCGAATTTATTGGTAAATTATCTAGTGCCTTTTTTATTTCCTCAACCCTGGTTTCCATCACACGATTAATAATCACACCAATAATCTTGGTGTCTTGTTCTTGGAAAGCTTCAATGGCCATTTGAACCGGATTGAAAATTTCATCTAATGCCCGACCATTCCCCTGTCCAATTATAATCGTTGGTAACGCTAGCGTTTTTGCGATTAAAGCATTCAGATCAAACTCAAAAAAGCTGCCTTCGCCAACGTAGTCTGAGCCTTCACAGATAACAAAATCGTTGTTTTCTTCAAGGGCCTTATATTTTTCAAGAACCCGATCAAGAAACTGGTCATATTTACCTTTTCCAAGTAATTTTTGTGCTTCCGTGCGATGAAAGGCAAATGAGTCTTCATAAGCCTGCGGCAATCCGTAACGCGATAAAATTAGATCAATATTCTTATCATGATCTTTCTTACTCTTTGGATTACGAATAATCGGCTTAAAAAATGCTACTTTATGCGTTCTGCGCAGGATTGCTTCGAAAACACCAATGGTCACCATCGACTTACCAGAATAGGGCTCAGCCGACGAAATAAATAGAGAATGAATCATGACTTGTTATTTGGACAAAATTAAGGAGTACCATACCCCCTTCAAACCTTTTGAATGCAAATTACGGTTGAGTATCAAAGTATTTTTATGATGAATATCATGGTATAGAAATTATGGTTTAACAGCAAGTAAAGAAAGGTACTTCCACTGATTTTTCCGGAAAGCCTTATACTGGTAATAACCTGACTTATAGTGGTTTTTCGCATATTCTCGAGCACCAAATAAAGCATTATAAATTCTTGAAGGGTACTTTCCTAAAAGGTAACTCCAGTACATTCTATTAACAGTTGGCGCAATCTCATTACTGAGATCGTCGATAGATAAGACATTGAGCCCTGCAGCCTGAATTGCTTCTGCAAAGTCATTGGAGGTTACTAATGGACTCATTGCCCATAAATTGGCCCATTCAGCTAGCCAATTATTCTGGTCAGAAGCGGATTCTGATTTAAAGAAATCGAGAATAATAAGTCGGCCACCAGGCTTTAGTAATCGAGCCCACTCTTTAAGCATCTTTGATTTGTCTGACGCTGATGAACTACTCTCACAAGCCCAGATTACATCGAAACTAGCGTCTTCGAAAGATGTGTTGCAATAATCTTGAACTTGAAAGCTGACCTTATGTTTTGATGTTGATTTTTCTGTATTCTTTATCGCTGTTGCAATCTGAAGTTCACTCAATGAAATAGCTTTAACCACGGCATCAAATTCATTAGCCATATAAATCGCCGCACCACCTACACCGCAACCAGCGTCCAAAACAGCATCGTTGGCATTGATTTTTGCCGTCTGGGCCATATACCTGTTGGTGTTGAGTAGGGCTTGGGAAAAAGACTTAGTTTCAGCAAACCAGAGACCATAATGCAGGGCCATATCCTTTTCTAACTTCCACCATCGCCTATAATGGTTCTGCGTTTGATTATAGTACGCTGCAACATCTTGCTCCATAGTCTGAACAAAAGACCGGATTTTTTAGAGCCAAAGCAAAAAAAAGACGGCCATTCCGGAAGTGCATAAAAACAAAAAAATTAACGCACGAAAATCAGACTGCACTTCCTGGAACAGTCGCCACTACATAATCGACTTAGCCCCTGACAGCTAATCGATTCTTTCCTTAATTTAAACCAAGCTAACTGAAAGTTAAACTGAACATTTAGACATAGCATGTTGTGTGCATCTGTTCTATTCAACATGCTAAATGTTTCAACATCATTTAGCTCTTGTCTCTAACCTTAAATACTTTCAAAAAGTTACGGAGAAAGCGGCTTGAATCCTATGATTAGAATCACATAAAACATTGAAATACTTCAATTCCAGAAGATCGTTGTTGATGCCTTCGTATCAAGATATATACCCCGCCAAAGTAAATCTATTATTTAACGGTTTCAATACTAAAACCTGCCGATTTTACAGCTTGAGAGATATCATCGGCACTCAAGTTCGTCGTTTCTACGGTAAGGATTTTTTCAGGATTGTCGGTATCGACTGACCATTGAGTTATTCCCTCTAGTGCTTCTAATTTCGGGGTTACCGATGCTATGCAGCCATTACAATTGATATTAGTTTTAAAGCTATAAGTGCTCATCATATTTTCCGATTTAGTTATTGAATTATTTTGTTTAATGGTCCGCATTGCTAACGATTTTTTATTCAGGAAAAGGCTATTACTAACCACAGATACCGAACTAAAAGCCATAGCTGCGGCAGCGATCATTGGGTTGAGTAAAAATTCATTTAACGGATATAGTATACCGGCGGCAATGGGTATGCCAATTAAATTATAGATAAAGGCCCAGAACAGATTCTGGTTAATGGTTTTGCTGGTCTGCTGAGATAAACCAATGGCTTTGGGTAATAATTCCAGGTTGCTGCTTCTTAGGGTTATTTGTGCAACCTCAATAGCAATATCGGCGCCACTTCCCATGGCAATACTAACATCTGCTAGCGCCAGCGCTTCAGAATCGTTGATGCCATCACCGACCATGGCTACCTTATGACCATTGTTCTGCAGTTTTTTTATAATTTCTGCCTTTTGATGTGGCTGTAAACCGCCATGGAATCCTCCAATCCCAGTTTTATTGGCAACGGCTTCTGCTGTACCCACTGTATCGCCTGTTAGCATTAGCGTTCGAATGCCTTTGGATTGTAATTCCTCAAGCACCGTTTTTGCATTGTCCTTAACCCGATCACCTATAGCAATTATGGCAAGGATGTTCGAATTGTTGGCAAAGTAAACGACTGTTTGCCCTTCATTTTCTAATCCAGCAACCTGACCCCTTACATCTGGTCCGATCTGGATTGCTTTGTGTTCCAGTAATTGTGCATTTCCAATAGCGAATTCATCATCTCCAAAATTAGCGCATACACCCATTCCACTTAGACTCTGAAAATTGTTAATAACGGGTAACGAATTATTGGGTTTGAAATGATCCAAAATTGCTTCGGCCAATGGATGTTCAGAGTGTGCCTCTATCGCCGCCAAAATCTCAATGAAATGTGATTTGTTGTTTTCACTAAACCAAATTTCTTTTTGTACAACTGGGTGCCCTATTGTGATTGTTCCTGTTTTATCGAAGACGATTGTATCGATATTTTTAAATAACTCCAGACTCTCTGCATCCTTGATAAGAATATTGTTCTCGGCGCCTCTTCCCATGCCTACAATTATGGCGGTAGGTGTCGCTAATCCGAGAGCACACGGACATGCAATTACCAAAACAGACACAGAAGTGAGTAAGGCATAGCTAAGAGCATGCTCGCCACCCAGTAATATCCAGGTTATAAAGCTAATCGCTGAGATAATCAGAACGATAGGAACAAATATTCCAGCGATTTTATCAACCAAATATTGTACCGGAGCTTTACTGCCTTGTGCCCTTTGAACCATTTTAATGATTTGAGCTAGCAGTGTTTGTTCACCTACTTTTACAGTATTTATCGTTAAGCTTCCTTTCTGGTTTATTGTACCGGTATAAACATTACTAGATACTGATTTTTTAACTGCCATCGGCTCTCCAGTAATCATGCTCTCATCAATAAAAGACGAACCCTTTATTACCTCACCATCCACGGGGATTTTCTCGCCTGGCTTTACGAGTATATGGTCACCAATAGCTAATTCATTAATTGATACAACCTTGAATGAGCCATCACTTTCAATTTTGGTAACATTGGATGGCTGAAGTGCTAACAACTTCTTAATTGCCTTACCCGTTTTCGTTTTTGCTCTTTCTTCCAATAACTTCCCTAACAAAACAAAACTAATTATCGCCGCTGCCGCCTCGTAATATACATGAGCTGTTAATCCCGAGCGTTCCCAATATTCTGGATAAATGGTGTTGAATAGGCTAAAGACAAAGGCAATTCCGGTACTCAGAGCGACTAAGGTATCCATGGTCATCATTCTATACCTTATTTGTTTAACCGATCTTAAGAAAAAGCCTCTTCCGAACCATCCAATTATGGGTAAGGTAAGCGCTAACATCATCTCATTTGCCCACGGGATGTTTGGAAAGGCCATTGCTATTGCCATAATGGGCAATGTGAGCAATATTGCTCCTATAGTTTGGCTCTTTAACCGCTGGTATGCCGATTTTTTTGAGGCATCGAATATTCGGGTGGCCTCGGTATCATCTTCAATTATTATTAAATCATAGCCAACAGATTGTACGGCTGCTTTAATCTCTTTGGGAGAAATTGTTTTAGGGTCATAGCTCACGCCAACAGAAGCACTGCCATAATTAACATTAGCGCTATCAACACCATCCTGAGCGCTAATCATACTTTCCACGCTCGCAGCACATGCAGCGCAACTCATACCTGTTACAGGGAATCTTACTTCTTTAGGTAGCGTACTCATATCCTTTAGTCTAGGTAACAAAAATATCACCTTAGGGATTCTATGCTCTTACAGGATTTTCGAAATCTATTATATTATTTACACCTTATCGATAGATCGTCGCAGATCCTTATCCCTAAGTGCTTTGAATTGCGTAGGAGTGAGCCCAGTTATCTTTTTAAACTGACTACTAAGATATGCTGTACTGGAATAATTGAGTTTATAAGCAATTTCACTTAGCGATAATTCATCATAGATAAGTAATTCCTTTACTTTTTCAATGCGCTGCTGAATGAAGTACTGCTCAATCGTAATTCCTTCCTTAGAGGAGAATAAAGTGCTTAAATAATTATATTCATAATGGAGTTCTTCGCTAAGAAGAAACGAAAGTTTAACATGCTTGTTTTCTTGGGAATGATGAACCTGTTCGATAATTAATGTTTTTATCTGATCAATAAGTCGGCTTTTTTTATCATCAATTATTTCAAAACCAATATTTCTTAAGTTTTTCTCCAGGGTATGCAATGTTGGTTTAGCAGGGGTAAAAGTTCCAGTATTCACTTCCCCTAATTTTACTGATGTGTAGGTGATGTTTAACTTACTTAGTTCATTCTCCACCGCCGTAATACAGCGGTCACAGACCATGTTCTTAACATATAACTTCATTTCAGATAAATATCCTGATTAATTCGCGTACGATACTTCGAAATTAGTACTTTTTTAGCCATTTTTATACGAGGTTGGTTTTAAGGAGGATACTCATATTTAACCGAGTAAACTAGATTGTAAGGCCAGAACTAGCTCTTAAATGGGAAAAAAGAAAAAGATACCTGGGAATAGTGTTATACTCTCTGTGGCGGCATTCGTTGTTGTTATTGCAGGGGCAATGGCTTCTGCAGCGATATTAACACCGTTTCTTCTTGCTCTATTTGTAAGCATCATATCAATTCAACCTGTTCTGTGGCTTAATGGAAAAGGGCTTAATCACACGCTTTCCGTTTTGATTATAGTTACCCTTATACTTGGTTTATTTGTTGGGTTAGGAGCAGTACTCGGAAACTCAGTTAATAGCTTTGCTCAGGATGCACCACTTTATGCGAAGAAACTCCGTGAAATAGGTAGAGGTATTCTCGAGACCTTGCAAATGAGAGGCATAAACCTAACCTTCGATACATGGGAAGGTAATCTAGATCCTGCAAGAATTATGAATTATACCGCAAACATCTTAACTGAGTTCGGCGCAATAATGAGTAATACCTTCCTTATCTTTTTTATAGTACTCTTTATGTTACTGGAGAGAGCCTCGCTCAGAATGAAAGCAGAGATCATCGCCAAAAGTTATAATAATAATTTAACTGTGATGACCTCGATTACAGATAGTATACGCTCTTATTTGGGCCTTAAAACCATAATAAGCTTGCTTACTGGTATATTCATTTGGCTTTGGCTGTTGGTATTTGGTGTTGAATATGCCTTGCTCTGGGGCTTAATGGCGTTTTTGTTGAATTACATTCCTAATATTGGCTCAATAATAGCGGGAGTACCTGCGGTATTATTTGCCTTAGTTCAGTTAGGTTTTGGCGCCGCAGGCTGGGCATTTCTTGGCTACGTTTTGGTCAATACGGTTGTTGGTAATGTTGTTGAACCTCGTGTAATGGGCAAGGAAATGGGCCTTTCGACTCTTATTGTATTTCTTTCGTTGATATTTTGGGGCTTTGTGCTGGGTACTGTCGGAATGTTTCTTGCTGTACCGCTTACCATGACCTTCAAGATAATCCTTGATCAGTATCCTAAAACAAAATGGCTATCTATTCTTTTAGGTAGTGATGAGCATGCTATTGAGATGGATATCGAAAGTGATGGGAGTGATACGAAACCCGTTAACGATAAACACGATCAATAGACGAACTTCAGTATTAGCTTAATAGCTGATATTCACTTGGAGTTAACCCCGTAATTTTCTTGAACTGCCTGTTGAAGTTCGATAAATTCTTAAATCCGGTTAAGTAACATATTTGACTTATGGATGATTTCTTTTCTGAGATTAACTTACGGGCTTGTCCAATACGAATTTCGTTCAAGTATCGAGAAAAGGTTTTCCGTGTGCGCTGCTTGAAGTACCTGCAAAAAGCTGTTGGAGTTAGATTGGCTATATCGGCAATGTTTTCAAGCTTAATGTTCTCATGATAATGGTTGATTATATAATCAAATACCTGATTGATACGTTGTCCATCTTCCGATCGTTTAGGTCCACGATAGCCGTGGCTTACAATATGGGTTGTAGGAGTAGGAGTAGCGAGTAGGTTGAGGATGCTCAAAATACTAACAACTTGTTCTAAGCCCTTTGTTCGTGGCATAGCTTTGATTTTTTCTGTAATGACCTCTTTATTCTTTTCGAGCTTAATACCCAACCTACTTAAGTCGAATAGTTTAGTTAAGGGCTTTGTTTCCTCAAGGGATAGAAAGGGTTGACCTAAAAAATCTGGAAGGAAAAATATTGAGACCGATACAATTCCGTCTGTGTTAGTATTCTTGAAAACATGGGGTAAATTCTGACCTAAGAGATAGACGTCACCCTCCTTAAACTCCTGAATCTGATCTCCGATATAGGCCAATCCATTTCCTTTTAAAATTAGCGTTAGCTGCAATTCTTTGTGAATATGGTAAGCACTATAGAAATGGGGTAGATTGTCATATTCTATATGTACAGCCGATTTTGTATTCTTTGGTATTTTAAAAGGAAGAGGCCTCATGCGTACTTTTATGTCATTTATTAATGCTAAAGTTTAATAAATATGCTAAAAAAGTATCATATCTTGCTAATTTCCTGTGTGGAAAAAGTTAGTCTTCATTCTACATTTGAAATAAAAAAAGATGAATTGGAATGGTGTATTCCCTGCAGTAACAACAAAGTTTACGCAGGATGATCAATTGGATATTGAGAAATTTAGATTTAATATCTCTGAGCAGGTTAAGGCTGGTGTAGATGGGATAATATTAGGCGGAACATTAGGCGAAGCAAGCAGTCTGACAAATGAGGAGAAATTAGAGCTTCTTGAAAATGCAATTTCTGAAGTTGGTGATAAGGCAAAGATCATCGTAAATATTGCCGAACAAACAACCACTTCTGCAGTTACACTTGCTCAGGACTTAGAAAAGAATAAAGCAGATGGACTAATGCTTTTACCTCCGATGCGGTACGCCGCCGATAGCAGGGAGACAGTTGCCTATTTCCGAGCGGTAGCGGAGGCAACGTCATTACCCATCATGATTTATAATAACCCAATCGACTATAAGATTCCGGTAACCATCCCAATGTTAGAAGAGCTGATGGATTTAAAGAATATCGAAGCGGTGAAGGAATCAAGTCGCGATATTACCTATTTAACACGACTAAAAATGGCTTTCGATAATCGACTTCAGGTTCTATCTGGCGTAGATAACCTGGCCTTAGAAAGTTTAACGATGGGTGCTGATGGCTGGGTAGCCGGGCTAGTCTGTGCGTTTCCTAAAGAGACGGTGGCTATCTATCGATTGGCTAAGGCTGGCCGCTATAGCGAGGCTTTGGCTATTTATCGATGGTTTATTCCCGTTCTTGAGCTCGATGTCCACCCAAAACTGGTACAGTACATTAAATTGGCTGAAGCAATGACAGGTCTTGGAACCGAGTATGTTCGAGCACCTCGTTTAACACTGATTGGAGAGGAACGAGACAGGGTTACAAAGATCATCCAAGCAGCCATTGATAGCAGGCCTGAATTACCAGATTACTTATCTTTATAGAATGAAAATTTTAACAGAGAATATCATCGGATATTCAACCTCTGCAGAGTCAGATAAAACCGTGCAAGGTATTAACCCAGCCACAGGGCAAGCGTTACCAGAGAAGTTTGCTATTGCCACAGTAAAGGATGTAGACAAAGCCATGGATAGGGCAATACAGGCATTTCACATCCTTAAAAACACCTCGGCAGAGCAAAGAGCAAAGTTTTTGGAAGACATCGCCGATGAAATGGAGGCGTTTGGCGATATCTTGGTAGAACGAGCATCCTCCGAAACTGGGCTTCCAGCAGCAAGAATTGTTGGCGAGCGAGGCCGAACAACCGGCCAACTCCGAATGTTTGCTGCTTATATTCGGGAAGGATCGTACCTTGAGCCATGCATTGATACTGCATTACCCGAAAGGAATCCTGTTCCTAAACCTGATCTTAGAAAGTACATGGTTCCTCTTGGACCAGTGGTTGTTTTTGGAGCCAGCAACTTTCCACTTGCCTATTCAGTTGCAGGTGGGGATTCTGCCGCTGCCTTCGCAGCAGGCTGCCCGGTTATCGTAAAAGCGCACCCCGGTCATCCCGGAACTAGTGCCCTGGTTGGAATGGCTATTCAAAAGGCCGCAGAAGAAAATGGCTTACCTGATGGTACTTTTTCGCTCCTATACGACTCAGGATTTAGCATTGGGAAAGCACTAGTGGAGCATCCAAACGCGGCTGCCATTGGTTTTACCGGTTCAACCACGGGGGGAAGAGCATTATTTGACATCGCCGCCCAACGAAATAACCCTATACCTGTTTTTGCGGAGATGGGAAGCGTGAACCCATCCGTGCTTCTCCCAGAAGCGCTTACCAGCAGAGCAGATCAAGTTGCAACGAACTACGCGGGTTCAATTACCCTGGGCGCAGGCCAGTTTTGTACAAACCCGGGTCTTATTCTAGCAATTAAAGGTCCCGAACTCGATAAGTTTATTAATTTATTATCCCTTGGAATAGCTGCTGCTCAGCCTGCCACCATGCTCCATTCCGGGATTAGTGATACCTACCGCAAGAAAACAGCAGATATGAGTACGCAACTCGGCGTTGAGTTTGTCCAGGTTTCCGAAAATAAAGCAAACGAGAGCCAGGCAAGGCCTGTTTTGGCGAAAGCTAGTGGTGCAAATTTTCTCGACAACTCAAAGCTTCATGAAGAGGTTTTTGGTCCGTTTTCACTAATCATTGAATGCGATTCGGCCGATCAATTATTGGCCTGTGTTGCTCAATTAGAAGGTCAATTAACGACAACTATTGTTGGCGATGATGCTGATCTTAAAAAGTTTGGTCAATTGATTTCAATACTTCATGAGAAAGCAGGCCGGGTAATTTTTAATGGGGTACCTACTGGCGTAGAGGTTTGTCCTTCTATGATTCACGGTGGCCCTTATCCTGCTACAACGGATAGTCGATTTACCGCTGTAGGTGTTCATTCCATCAAACGGTTCTTAAGACCCGTTGCATATCAGGATGCTCCGCAATATCTTCTTCCTGATGCCTTAAAAGATAGTAATGTACTTGGAATATGGCGACTTGTAAATGGAGAACAAACCAAATCAGACATTAAGCGATAGCGGTGGCCATAAAGCAGACATTTGAATGTATCGATTCCCATACTTGTGGTAACCCGGTTCGCGTTGTTGTTACAGGCCATCCTGTTTTAAAGGGTGATTCCATTAAAAAGAAGAGACTTCATTTTTTAGAGGAGTACGATTGGATACGAAAAGGGTTAATGTTCGAACCGCGTGGCCATGATATGATGTCCGGGAGTTTCATATATCCGCCAGCCGACCCTTCGAATGACGCAGCCATTTTATTCATCGAGACCAGTGGTTGTCTACCTATGTGCGGTCACGGAACTATAGGAACTGTAACAGTAGCTATTGAGAAAGGATTAATTACGCCGCAAACCCACGGGCGATTAAATCTTGAGACCCCTGCAGGCCTAGTAAGTGTTACCTACACGCAAGTTGGAGAAAAAGTAAAATCAGTTAAATTAATTAATGTTCCTTCATTTGTAGCTGCAGAAAATCTTGAAGTTGACAGCAAATCGCGCGGGCGAATCAAAGTTTCGGTAAGCTTCGGCGGAAATTTTTACGGCATTATTGAGCCTCAAACGAATTACCGCGATATGGCAGATTACACTGCATCGGAACTAATCGCGATGAGCAGCGATATTCGCCAAGCTATTAATAAGGTAGCATCCTTTGTTCATCCACTGGATAACCGAATTTCGGGATGTTCACATATTATGTGGACAGGCAAGCCCAAAAAGGAAGAATCAAACGGTAGAAACGCGGTTTTTTATGGAGATAAGGCTATCGACCGCTCTCCATGTGGTACTGGAACTTCGGCTCGATTGGCATTATTGGCGAAGAGAGGAGAGCTTAAAAAGGGAGAAATCTACATCCATGAAAGTATTATAGGCAGCCAGTTTAAGGGAACCATCGAAGATTATTGTAGCGTTGGTGAAATAGATGGCATACGACCAGGAATTGAAGGCTGGGCACGCATCACAGGAACAAGTCAGATTACCATAGATGAGGAAGATGATCCTTACGCATTTGGGTTTCAAGTTATCTAATAAAGTTGATAATTAACAGTAATTATTTAGCCTCTGCAAACTAAGTTTGTGTAAGAATATATTGGTATGAAAACGAAGGCAGATGTAGTAATTATTGGGGCCGGAATAGTTGGTCTCAGTACAGCATATTATTTAGCTAAAGAAGGTCGTTCTGTAATTATATTAGAGAAGACAGACGGCTCCGATTCTTGTTCTTACGGGAACGCAGGCTTTATCTCACCGAGCCATTTTGTGCCCTTGGCATCTCCCGGAATTGTTGCTAAAGGTTTACGATGGATGCTCAGCCCAGAAAGTCCGTTTTATATTAAGCCAAGGCTTAATACTTCCTTAATAAAATGGGGGCTTAATTTCGTGCGAAGTGCTAATCAAGGTCATGTGGAGCGCACTAAACAGCTTTTTGCGGATATGTCGCACTTGAGTAGAGAATTGCATATAGATTTTGCGAAAACCGAAAATGTGACTATTCAAAATAAGGGTATTCTTATGCATTGTGTCACTGAAGCGACCATGAATTATGAGAGGGAGTTGTCTAAAATGGCTGCTGACCTTGGTATTGATACGAGTATTTTGAGTATAGAGGAGTTGGATGAGCTCGACCCTAATGTTAAGCATAATGGTGTGGGTGCTGTACACTTTCCCGGAGATTCGTGGATGGTGCCTAAAGACTTTATGGTGAATATGAAAAATGCACTAAATGAATTGGGTGTTGAAATACACTATAACCAGGAAGTAAATGGCTTTAAAATAGATAGAGGTGAAATAAAATCTGTACGTACCGCCGAGCGAGAATATGAAGGTGATGAAATTGTTTTGGCTGCTGGTGCTTTTACTCCGGCCCTCACTAAACTTATGGGCAATCGTTTATTACTCGAAGCAGGCAAAGGGTATAGTGTCGACTACGAAGATCAGGAAATGAAGCCTGATTTAGCTTATATTCTAGTAGAAGCCCGGGTTGCTGTTACTCCGATGGATCAATTTGTACGAATCGCAGGAACCATGGAACTAGGTGGAATAAATCTAGATATTAACCCAAGACGTGTCGCGGGTTTCCTAAAATCCGTAAATGCCTATCTACCCGATTTTGATTATGAAAAAGTTAAATCATTACCTGTTTGGGCTGGGCTAAGGCCCTGTACACCCGATGGATTGCCCTATGTTGGTCGAGATTCAAAGTATAAAAACCTTATTGTTGCAGCCGGACACGCCATGATGGGCTTTACCTTAGGTCCCGTGACGGGAAAGCTTGTTACAGAAATTATAGAAGGAGAAAAGACCTCACTTCAGATTGATCAGTTGGCAGTTAATAGGTATTAGAATTAATACACTTCAAATACCCGAATAGTTTATACTTTTGTCGCTCAATCTAACATCGTAATGATTAATAAAATCATAGAAATTGCTGTGGCTGCAGGAGGGGCAATACTGGAGGTGTATAATGACCCCGAAATCAGAGGTGATGTCGACTTTAAAGCCGATGATTCTCCGCTTACCAAAGCCGACCTTGCCGCAAATGCAATCATCGTTAAAGAACTAGAAAAGCTAGAGCCACAGTATCCAATTCTATCAGAGGAAGAAAAGCACCAAACTTATGAGATAAGAAAGAATTGGGATACATTCTGGTTAGTTGATCCGCTCGATGGCACTAAAGAATTTATCAATCGTAATGGTGAGTTTACCGTCAATATCGCCTTAATCAAACAAGGGAAGCCTGTTTTAGGAGTTATTTATGTACCGGTAAGGGATATAACCTATTGGGCGGATGAAAATGAAGCTTATAAGGTTGAGAAAGGAGTATCTACGCAGCTTAAAGTCAACAACTCAATAAGTAAGAGAATAGCAGTTAGGAGTAAATCCCATGCATCTGAGGAAGAAGACGATGTGTTAAAACGCTATGATGTTACGGACAGTATAAGCGTGGGAAGTTCATTGAAGTTTTGCATGGTAGCAGAAGGAAAAGCCGACATTTATTATAGACACGGTCCCACAATGGAGTGGGATACAGGCGCCGGACAGGCAATAGTTCAAGGGGCAGGTGGCAAAGTGTATAAAGGCTCAAATGAAAGTGAAGTATTTAGCTATAACAAAGAGAATCTCCTCAACGGTAGTTTCCTTTGCATTGGATTTTAAAAATGGCCGAAAACATACATCCCATATTCGATACATTACTTGAGCGAGAGGCCAAGGAAAAGCTCCTTGGTCAACGCGCCATAGTTGTTTGGATGACAGGGCTTTCGGGGTCGGGTAAAAGTACCTTGGCCAGAGCACTCGAAAAAAGACTATTTAAAGAAGGGGTACTAACAAAATTACTGGATGGTGATAATCTTCGTACTGGGCTAAATAACGACTTAGGCTTTAGTGCTGAAGACAGAAACGAAAATATTCGAAGAGTTGCAGAAACTGCCAAACTTTTTTTAGATGGAGGTCTCGTAACCATTTGTTCCTTTGTAAGTCCAACCAAGGACTTAAGAGCTATGGCACAAGAGATTATTGGAGCCACAGATTTTTATGAAGTGTTTATTAAGGCTTCTTTTGATGAATGTGCAAGTCGTGATGTAAAGGGCTTGTATGAAAAAGCCCTCAAGGGCGAGATAAAAGACTTCACCGGATTGGATGCACCTTTTGAAGAACCCGAAAAACCTGCTGTATTGGTAGATACAGAGAAATATAATCAAGAAGAGTCGCTGGACCTTCTTTATAATAAGTTGATAGAAAAAATAAAAATATAATGCAGAAAGACTATAGCTTAACACACCTGCAGATTCTGGAAGCTGAGGCAATATATGTGCTCAGAGAGGTTGCTGCTCAATTTGAAAGAACTGGATTATTGTTTTCTGGTGGGAAAGATTCTATTGTAGTCGCACATCTGGCCAGGAAAGCCTTTTACCCTTCTAAACTACCTTTCCCACTTGTTCATATTGATACAGGGCACAATTTCCCAGAGACCATTGAATTTCGTGACAATTATGTAAAAACTATTGGTGCTGATCTGGTTGTTGGTTCTGTGCAAAAATCTATCGATGAAGGCAAGGTGGTAGAAGAGAAAGGTTTCAATGCTAGCCGTAATGCACTACAGACAGTAACCCTATTGGATACGATTGAGGAGAATAAATTTGATGCCGTAATTGGTGGCGCTCGTCGAGATGAAGAAAAGGCCAGAGCGAAGGAAAGATTCTTTTCTCACCGCGATGAATTTGGCCAA
This sequence comes from uncultured Cyclobacteriaceae bacterium, assembly GCA_965368405.1. GTDB lineage: Bacteria > Bacteroidota > Bacteroidia > Cytophagales > Cyclobacteriaceae > S012-113. Next base: position 1,145 of record CBDUMS010000086.1, on the reverse strand, counting down.
TGGGATCCAAAGAACCAGCGTCCTGAGCTTTGGAATATCTTTAACGGTAAGAAAAACTTCGGCGAACATTTTCGGGTCTTCCCTATATCGAACTGGACAGAAATGGATGTTTGGCAGTATATTCTTGCTGAAAATATTGAATTGCCCTCCCTCTATTTTTCTCATAAACGTGACGTGTTTGAACGCGATGGTGTAATTATGTCAGTGACTGATTTTATTCCACGAAGAGATACAGAAGTTGTTGAAAATAGAGTTGTTCGCTTTAGAACTATCGGAGATGCGACATGTACCGGAGCGGTATCATCAGGTGCGGACAGCCTGGCAAAAATTATTGAAGAAGTCGCTGCTTCGAGAACCACGGAGAGAGGAACACGAGCAGATGATAAACGATCGGAAGCGGCGATGGAAGACAGAAAAAAAGACGGCTATTTCTAGTCGAAAAAGATATTAAACTATGAGTGAATCAACAGAAGGTTATTTAGATATGGAGCTATTGCGGTTTACTACCGCAGGGAGTGTCGATGACGGAAAAAGTACATTGATTGGTCGATTACTATACGATTCGAAATCGATATTCGAGGACCAGTATGAGGCTATAGAGGAGTCGAGTAAGCGTAAAGGAGATGAGACGGTAAATTTAGCTTTGCTAACTGATGGTCTAAGAGCAGAACGAGAGCAAGGAATTACAATTGATGTTGCCTATCGCTATTTCGCAACACCGCGTCGCAAGTTTATTATCGCCGATACTCCGGGGCATATTCAGTATACACGTAACATGGTTACCGGTGCTTCTACGGCTAATCTTGCGATTATTTTAATCGATGCACGACTCGGTATCCAAGAGCAAACTCACCGCCATACGATAATTGCTACCTTATTAGGAATTCCCCACATTGTTTTCTGCATTAATAAAATGGACTTAGTCGATTTTTCAGAAGAGGTATATCATGGAATTAAACAGGATTTAGAGGCATTTGCCTCCAAGCTGAATGTAGTTGATATCCGTTTTGTTCCGATCAGTGCTTTGTTAGGGGATAATATAGTTCTGGATTCCGAAAACATGCCTTGGTATAAAGGTGGAACCTTACTCTATCACCTGGAGAATATCCACATCGGTAGTGATCATAATCATATCGACTGTCGCT